>CAYWUF010000023.1:0-2279 GCA_964461425.1 uncultured archaeon
TCTTTGTTTTTTTCAAGAAATCCAAAATCTTTAAATTCGTTAACTATCTCATTAATATTTTCTGTAATTGCATCATCGCTTCCAAAAACAAAATAATAAAATGTTTTAGAGATATATTTTTTTAGTTCTTTTATTGTTTTTATTTGGTTAATAAGAATTATAGAAAGCAACTGTGTTCTTAGATTTTTTATTTTAGAAAGTTGTGATTCTAAATCAGTAGGTTCTGCACACACATAAGAGTTATATACTTTCTGTATATCTCCTTCTTTGTTAACCATAACTACAGCTTCGCCTTTAGTGTCATATCGCGGTCTTCCTGCTCTTCCACTCATCTGATGAAATTCGTTAACTGGAATTAAAACCATTGTGCCGTTTGAAAATCTATAAACTGTAGTAATAATTACTCTGTAGGCTGGCAGATTAATTCCTGCGGCTAGTGTTGGTGTTGCAAAGATCACTTTTAAATTTCCTTTCTTAAATTCATCTTCTATAATCTCTCTTTGTTTATAAATAAGCCCTGCGTGATGAAAAGCACAACCCTCAAGAACAGAAGAATATAGTGTAAGGCATTGTTTGGTTGGTGTTTCTAAAACTTCGCCAATTTCTTTTGCTTTCTTTCTTAGTTCTTCTTGTTCTTTACTTGATAAGTATTTTTTTACAATCCCTCTATATTTAGAAGCAAAAGACATAGTGTTATTTCTAGAATTACAAAAAACAATTACTTGCTTATTGATCTTTAAAGTATCATTAATCAAGCCTCCAAGATGTTCTGCTTTTCCAATCTCTTCTATTTCTTTTTTGCCACTATCAAAATAAATGTTATTTTGGTAAGCTATTCCAACATCTAAAGGAATTGGTCTATAGTTACTTTTTATTAATTCAGCATTAAGCCATTTAGAAAGGCTTTCAGAATTACCAATAGTTGCAGAGAGTCCTAAGAAAACAATTGATGGAAAATTCACCTTTAACTGAGTAATTAATATTTCAAGAGTAGTTCCTCTGTCGCTTCCAATCTCGTGAATCTCATCAATTCCAACAACTCCAATTTCTTTTAACCATTCAGGTTCATGTCTTAAAATTGAATCGAATTTTTCAAAGGTTAAAAACAAGACATCATAATTTGAAAGATTTTTAGAACTAGAGTCTAAATCTCCAGTTGATATTCCAAATTTAAGATTAAGAGCGCTATATTTTTTTCTAATATCATTATAGTGTTCAAAAGTAAGTGCTTTGAGCGGAGAAATATAAATTACTTTTTTATTTTTCTTAGCAAAATAAATTAAAAACATTTCAAAGATTGTAGTTTTTCCTGAAGCTGTTGGTGCACAAACAAGTAGATTTTTTCCAATAAAATTACTTGCTTTTTCTTGTACAGGATTTAAAGTAACATATTTGTTTGCTTTAAGTACAATCTCAATAATTTCTTTATTCATGAATAAAATAGAACCAAACATTTATTTAATTCTTGTTTTAATTGGAGGTCTTGGTTTTTTTTGTACTTTAGTTTTGGGTATTATTTTTAAACTAGTAAATGCCAACAGTAATTTTTTAGGAGACACTCTAGTTTTTTTACGAAGTTCATTTCTTACTTTTTCAAGATTTTTATTTGGATATTTTTGTATAACTTCTTTTGATAAAATATTTAGAAGTGTTTCAAATTCTCCTTCACTAAGTTGCATATTAGCTTTTACTCTTCTTTTTAACAGAGAAATATAAGCTTCTTTAGAACTAATTATTTCTTCGTTTTTAACGTGTCCGTTTGCCCAAGAAAGAATATTTTCTTTAGTTACTCCAAGAGCAATTAACAAATCGATGTCTTTTTTAGTAGCTTGTTTAGATCTAGCGTTTTCAATCAATTTTTTAAATTCCGGATTTCTCGTGGCTATTTCTTGTTTTTGAAGGTGTATTATTTCGTGATTCACTTTTTTAAGTTCTTGATTAATGTTATCAATTAATTCTTTATGTTGTGCTTTTGCATCTTCTTTAATTTTACCAGAACTAAAATTAATAATTATTTGCACCTTTTGTAATCTTTCCGTAAGTTGTGAAAGTTCATTTAATTTATCTTTAAGTATTGGATTTTCATTTAATATTTTTAGTTTTTTAGAAACTGATAATTTCAAATAAGGTTCAATAACATTAACATAGAAATTAGGATTAACGTGATTAATTGTTTTAAGTGCCAAATCAATATCAATTACAATTTTTCGTTTAATATAAAAATCAAGATGTTCTTTTTTGGAAATATACCCGTAATCATAAAACAATTTTAAAAAATC
>CAYWUF010000023.1:2379-8794 GCA_964461425.1 uncultured archaeon
ATTTTAATAAGTTATAGTTAAATAATTATTCTCAATAATAACCTTTATAATAGGATTGGTGCCAAATATATATACTATTTAATAATTCGTTTTTTAACAGAAAATATAATTGGTTTTTTAATGTATAAAGATTTTACAAATCAAAAGTTATTCAAATTTAATTCTTATTTATAAAAGGAGTGAAAAAAAATGATAAATAATAACGATATAATAGAAATTGACTTAATAATAAAAGATAAAAATACAGGCGATGTTTTAGACACTACAATTGAAGACATTGCAAAACAATCTAGTATCTATAATTCTAAAACAAAATATCAACCATTAGTTGTTGTTTTTGGAAAAGGAGAATTACTAAAGGGTGTTGAAGAGAATATCAAAGATTTAGAAAACGGAAAAACAAAAGAGTTTTCTTTAACAAAAGATAAAGCTTTTGGAGAGAGGGATTCTAAACTTATTCAATTAATTCCTTTAGCTGATTTTAAAAAAGAAAATATAGATCCAAAACCAGGAATGTACATTAACCTTGGAAATAGACAAGCAAAAGTCTTAAATGTTTCAGGCGGAAGAGTACAGATGGATTTAAATCATGAATTTGCTGGTAGAGATTTAGATTATAAAATTACATTAAAAACAATTTGTAATAACGACAAAGATAAAGCAAAAGCGCTTTATAAAAAATATTTCTTTTTTATGCCAGAGGATAAAACTAAACTAAACATCTCAGATAAAGAAGTTGAAGTTATAATTCCAGGCACATTACCAAAAGAAATAGAATATTTAAAATTTACATTTATTCAATCAGTTTTTGAAACATGCGATTTTTCAAATGTAAAATTTTCTGAAAATTATGAGAAAAATAAAAAATAGGTGAACATAAATTGGAAACATATAAAACAGGAACAACAACTGTTGCAATTGCAGCAAAAGATTCAATTGTTCTTGCAGCAGACATGCAGGCAACAATGGGTAATCTTCAATCTAATAACGACATGACAAAGATCTATTTGATAAATGATCATTTAGCAGTCACAATTGCTGGTTCAGTTGGAGATGCTTTAGTTTTAGTTAGATATTTAAAAGTTCAAGCTAGTTTATTTGATTTAGAGCATAAAACTCCAATGACAACAAAGGCTTGCGCTACATTGTTATCAAACATTTTAAATTCTAACAAAATGGTTCCTTTTATTACACAATTTATTTTAGCTGGTTCAATTGGCGGTTTAGCACTTTATAATCTAGATATTGCTGGAGGAATTATTGAAGAGAAAGAATTTTCATATTCTGGATCTGGTTCAGAACTAGCATTAAGTGTTTTAGATTCTGGATATAAAAAAGGATTAACGACTGAAGAGGCTATAAAACTAGCAAAAGAAGCAATAACTGCTGCAAAAAAAAGAGACATCTACACAGGTGGTCAAGGAATAAAAGTAGTAGTTATTAAAAAAGAAAAAATAGAAGAATTACCAATAGTAAAATATAACTAATTTTAGATTTACACAAACTTTTTGTGTATCTCGACTTTTTTTAAATAGGAAAAAATTATGGAACAAGAACAATTTAAACAGATAAAAGACTATATAGAAAAATTTTTAACAAAAAAAGAAATACATGTTTCTAAGGTTGAAGCCGAAGGTCCAGAACTTGGAATATACACTAATGATCCTTTGATATTTTTTGAAGAAAAATCAATAATTGGAGAGATGGCTGAAACTTTAAAAAAAAGAATAAACATAAGGTCTGAAAAAAGCATTTTAATGGACCCTGCTGAAGCCTTAAAAGAAATTAAAGAAATAATTCCTGAGGACGCAGATGTTAAGAGTATATTTTTTGACAGCGCATTTAGTGAAGTTGTAATTGAAGCAATCAAACCAGGTGTTGTTATTGGAAAACTTGGTTCTGTTTCTAAAGAAATTATTAAAAAAACAGGCTGGATTCCAAGAATTATAAGAGCGCCAATAGAGCCGTCTGAGATTTTAAAAAGAATAAGATTAACTTTATTAAAAAGCAGTAATGAAAGAAAAACATTTTTGAAGAATGTTGCAAATACAATATATAGTCCTCCAGTAAGTAATAACGATTGGATAAGAGTAACTGCTCTTGGAGGATTTAGAGAAGTTGGAAGAAGCTGTATTCTTTTAGAAACGCCTGACACCAAAATTCTTTTAGATTGTGGTTTTAATGTTGCGGATAAGAACGAAGAAGCACCTTATCTTGATGTTTTAAGATTTCCTTTAGATGAACTTGACGCGGTTGTTATTGGTCACGCACACATCGATCACTGCGGTTTCTTGCCTTATCTTTTTAAAGCAGGATATAACGGCCCAGTTTACTGTACAGAACCAACAAGAGATTTAATGGCTTTACTTCAGTTTGATCTGATTGATGTTGCAGTTAAAAGTGGAAGAGAACCACCATATATTGAAGAACATGTTAAAGAGTGTATAAAGCACACAATAACAAGAGAATATAGAGAAGTAACAGACATTGCTCCTGGAATTAGACTTACATTTCATGACGCTTCTCACATCCTAGGTTCAGCTTCTGTGCATCTTCATATTGGTGAAGGCAAACAAAACCTAGTATATACTGGAGATTTCAAGTTTGGTTTTACAAGATTATTTAATAATATGGATATAAACTATCCAAGAATTGAATCAATGATTATGGAAAGCACTTACGGTGGTAAAGAAGTTTCAAATCCTTCAAGAATGAATTCAGAAACCAGCCTAATAGATGTAATTAATGAAACCACAAAGAAAGGAGGAATAACTTTAATTCCTGTTTTTTCTGTTGGAAGAGCACAAGAAGCAATGATAATTTTAGAAGAATATCATAGACTTGGAAAATTAAATGTTTCTAAAATTTTAGTAGATGGTATGACAAGACAAGCTTCTGCAATTCACACCGTATATCCTGAGTTTTTAAAGAAAAATATTAAGACCAGAGTTTTACAAAATAACTCTCCGTTCCTTTCTGATATTTTTGTAACTGTTGATGATGCAAAAGAAGGAGAAGAATTAATAACTCCTGGAACAGTTATTTTAGCATCTTCTGGAATGTTAACAGGCGGTCCGTCTTTGAGATATTTTTACAAATATGCAAGCGATCCAAACAACACCTTAATCTTTGTAGGTTACCAAGGAAGAAATTCTTTAGGGTATAAGATACAAAAAGGATTAAAGTCAATGCCAATAGTTGAAGAAGGCAAAACAAAAAATCTAGAGATAAATATGAGAGTTGAAACTGTAGATTCATTTAGTGGTCACTCTTATAGAGCAGAGTTATTAAATTTCTTGAATAATTTAAAACCAATGCCAAAAACAATTCTTATTAACCACGGAGATTCTTGTCAAGAATTTTCTAAATATATTTCTAAAAGATATGGCGTTAATGCTTCGTCCATTCAAGATTTAGAGAGTATAAGGCTTAGATAATTATGAATATTTTAATAACTGGTGTTCCAGCAACCGGAAAGTCTGAGATTTCAAAGGCTTTAGGGAAATTAATTAATCACAAAGTAATTAACGACAAACAGTTTTGTAAAAAAAACAGTCTTGGAGATTACAAAGTAATTGATTCTTCTAAAGAATATGTAGTAAATATTAAAGCTTTAAATACTTTATTTAAAACAGAAAATAAAGAAAATAAAATCTTTGAAGGGCATCTTTGGTGCGAGTTAAGTAAAAGTAATCTTAAAAGTTTTGATTATGTTTTTTTACTTGTCGCTTCAAAACAGTTATTGTTAGAAAGACAAAAGAAAAGAAAATATCCTGATATTAAAATTATTGAAAATATCTTTTGTCAAGATGTTAAATATCTAGATGATGTTTTTAATAAGAAAGAAAAAGAATATATTACAATAAAAGTAACAAACGATTTAGAGTCTAATTTAAAAAAGATAATGGTGAAATTAAAATGGCAAAAGCATTAGCAACAGCACAAGTTCAGAGTGTAAGAGAAATTACAAAAAAAGCAGATATTAAAAAGAATAATAAGAAAGCAACAGTTTTTGTTTTGGCTTTGTTAATTAGTTTAATGGCGTTGTATATTTCTTATCTTGGTTATAATTATTATATAAACAGCAGATTTGAATATAGCGAATCAGAAGCAGGAATTACTTTTTATTCTAAAGATTTTGTAGTTAAGGATTCTTTAAATAAGATACTAGATACTTCAGAGATATTAATTGTTTTTAATATTAAAGAAAAAGATTTAAACTATACAGAAAATATTACAGAATCAATCGTTTTGTTTAATTCAATATTTGCTTCAAAGAATGTTTCAACAGTTACAGTAATTGGTGTTTTGGATAACAGAGGCAATTTACTAAGCTGTACAACCAACAGAGGAGATTATTACACAAATGAAGCAATTGATGATGTCAATTGTAATGCGATGATGGAATCTTACAATTCAAAGATTGTTGTTGATTTTCCAAATCCTAGTTTAAAGTCTTCTTCTGTTTATCTTTATCCTGAAGAGGTTTATTTGAATATAAAGTCTAGAAATATAGAAGATTTAATGATTTCAAACTATTTGATACTTAAGTTTAGATATCCTGATTTAGAAAAAACACTTAAAGATATTGAAGACATTAAGAAGAATTTAGGTGACATTAATTTAACTAACGACACCAACCAAATAGTTATAGACACCAATACAGAAATTGATACAAACAATTAAGTTTTGTTACAAACACTCTAGTTGATTTGATCAATTTTTATTTCTTTTTTTAGATTAATTACTTGTTCAATTTCAGTTGCACTTAATATCGGTTTTTTATAATTCTTAAAATCATCATAGACAATTCTAGGACAAGCTGTGTTAACATAACATTCAACATCAACACCAAGAAGATAGTTTTCATTTACATAATCACTAATTAAGATATAAGCAGTTTTTCCAATCCCTTCAAGTTTTTCTTTAATCTTTTTTGCAAGCTTTAGTCTGTTCTGTCCAATCTTTGTGCTTACTAATATTCCAAAGCTTTTACACTCTCTTGCTCTAGCAATTGCAGCATATCTTTGTCTTAAAAATAATTCGTCGTAGATTTTCTTTTCCATTGTTTTGTTTAATGGATTGATAAGATACACTTCTTGTTTTCTGTGCATGTAGCTAATATTATTTATATGAAAATATCCGTCTCCAATAAAAACAACAGGACTTAATAGGTCAGTAATATTTGAGCAATCACACCCAAGTATCTGATGCTCTTGCAATCTTTTTGTTTTTTTAGAATTTATTACTTCTACTGCATTTTCTTTAAGTTCCTCTTTGATTAAAGGGATACAAGAGAGATATTGTGCAGTTGTTACTATGTTTATTTTCTTTAGTCCTAATTTTTTTAATTCCGAAACAATAAAATCAATTTGTTCTTTTTCTAGTTGATAGTCAAGCGGTACATAGATTGTTTTTATCTTAGTTTTAGATAGCCCTGGTAATTCTTTATGTCCAAAATGTAAAAGCGTTTTGTAGCCAAGAGCTTTTGCCTCAATTGCCTTAAGATCGCAAGCTCCAAAGCAAGGATCCACAAAAAGAGCAGGAGAAAAATCTTTTAATTCTTCTAAGATAAAGACAGAAAACTGTTTTAGCCCCTCAGGTATCTGTATAGCTAACGGTTTATCTTTTTCTCCTAATTCTTTTTTAAGTTTATTAATCTCAACAATCATCGTTTCTTTTAAAGACATAAGTTTTTCCGTTTTTTAAATATAAGTTCTTTTCCTTTTAAGATATAATATAAAGTACAATATAATTTTAAAATTAGCTTGTTTTTTAAATAAATTAACTTTATAATAACTTTGTTAGTTTGTCTATATATTGAATTCTATTTTTAAAAAAAAGGTCGATTAATTATGTATGTTGGAATTGATAAAACAAGATTGGAAAGTTATAAAGAAACAAAAAGTAAATTGTTAAATGTAATTAAACCAACTGAAGCACAAAATCAAAAAGAAAGAGATTTTACAAATAATTTAATTAAGAAGATAAAAGAAATGCCAGGCAAACACACAGATGTAGTTCTTGCAGGATCAAGTGCCAGAGGAACAAATCTAAAAGAAACTAAAGATTTTGATATCTTTGTCTTATACCCTAAAGAGCTACCAAGAGAAGAATTTACAAGACAAGCTTTAGATCTTGGAGAAAAATTCTTTAAAGGTTATTTTTCAGAAAAAGTTTATTCTGAACATCCGTATGTTAGAGGAGTAATTGATAGTTACAAGATTGATCTAGTTCCTGCGTATAAGATAGAATCCACAGAAAACATGATTTCTTCAGTTGATAGAACTCCTTTTCATCTAGAATATCTTTTAAAGAATCTTAAAGAAAACCAAAAAGACGATGTAAGATTATTAAAGTATTTTTTAAAATATATTGGCTGTTATGGAGCAGATCCACAATATCAGGGTTTTTC
>CAYWUF010000024.1:0-4472 GCA_964461425.1 uncultured archaeon
TATTTATAATTATCTGGCATCTTTTATCTTAATTTTGCATAATAAAAATATATTTATAAAAGAAAGAAACATTTAAATATATGTTCCTTTTCTATTCTAATAGCTATTAAATAATTTAAATGGAGAAAAAAATGAGTTTTAAAATAATACACGATAAAGACAAATGTGTGGGATGCGGAGCTTGCGTTGCTGTTTGTCCTGATAATTGGGAATATAAAGAAGATAAAGTTTTACCAAAGAAAACAAAAGTAGAAGAAATTGGTTGTAACCAGGTTGCTGCAGAAACTTGTCCTGTGTCTTGTATAAAGATTGAAGAAGAATGAATAAATTATTATTTGGAACTGCTGGAGTTCCTGGAATTTCAAAAAATCCTCTTCCAAAAATAAAAGATACAACAACTCTTGGTATACATCAAGTTGCTAGTTTTGGATTAAACGCTTTAGAAGTAGAATTTGTGAGAGGAGTGTATCTTAAGCCAAGCAATAGTGAGCAACTCGCTGTTATTAAAAAAACGGCTATAGAAAAAGAAGTTTCTCTTAGTATTCATTGCCCTTATTATGTTAATTTAAGTTCTCTTGATGATGAGATTATAAGAAACAGTGTTGGTTATATTTCACAATCACTTATTGTTGGACAATTGATCGGGTCCAATGTCGCCCTTTTCCACCCCGGCTATTTTCAAAAACAAGAACACAAAGTAATTATAGAAAAAATATCAAAAGGGTTAGAAAAGATAATTGAAACTGTTGAAAAAAAAGGTAATAAAGAAAAGATCCATATCGGTTTAGAACTAACAGGTAAAGAAACACAAGTTGGTTCTCTAGAAGACATTTTTTATTTTTTTGAAAAATATAAAGAAGAAGGGGTCTTACCAGTAATTGATTTCTCACATCAGCATGCTAGAAAAAACGGATATTTTAGAGAACAAAAAAATATCAACTCTTTTTTTGAAAAACTAAAAAGTTATCCTGATTATTGTAAAAAAATGCACATGCATATGTCTGGGATTAATTATTCAGAAAAAGGAGAAAGAAATCATTTAATGTTTGAAGATAAAACAAACGATTTTCCTTATATAAAGATTTTAGAAAAACTAAAAGAAATAAAAGCAGAAGGGACAATCATCTGTGAAAGCCCAATCCCTTATAAAGATGCTTTACTTTTAAAAGAAATTTATAACAAATTATAAAAGATCCCAATCTTTGCCGCCACCTTTAGCTTTCAATCTTTCTTTAAGAGAGAGGCCAGATTTTGGTTTTAAACCAGAAGTTGTTTCTGATTCTGGTTGAGCTGATCTTTTCATAATATTTGATTGTCTACTTTCTAAATCGTCAATTTCTTCTTCATCATTTTGTAAATCTAAATTTTCTATCTCATCAATGTCTTCGTTATAAGGATCTTCTTTAATTTGAGTTTTTACAGTCATTGTTGGTTTAGTACTACTGTTTGCAGCAGCATATCTTTGAACATCTTTTGATCTTTTCATAATATTTATTTTATCAATACTATCTTGACTAATTGCTCCTGTATAATTACACTGTTTGCATTTGTGACTACCAGAAACATTATCTACTGAAATATTTAAAGAATAACATTTTGGACAATATTTATATAATACCATTGAATTTCACCATAATTTTTTATTAAATATAATATTGTTAAATACAAATGTTTAAAAGGATATTTAATTTATGTATTTATATCTTTAAAAAAAATTGCAGGAGAGATTAAAAAATGAATCTAAATAAAAACGAAGTAGGGGTTGTTGCTTATGGAATTAAAACAGGAATAATAACTCCAACAGATAAAATAACAGACATTATAAAAAACACATTTAAGAAAAATCCAAAATTAATAGAAAATGGAGACATCGTTTGTGTTAAAGAAGCAGTTACTGCAATTACTCAAAATAATTTTGTAAGTTTAGAAGATATAGAAACAGATATTGTTAAAAAACTAAAACTAAAAAAAGACTCAACAATTGGAGTTGTCTTTCCAATAACTTCTAGAAATAGATTTTCTTTAATACTTAGAGCAATATCGGCTACTGTTCCTAAAGGCAAAGTTATAGTTCAGTTATTATTCCCTGCAGATGAACAAGGTAATCAAATAATTTCAGAAAAATTTTTAAAAAAAAATAAAATAAAATTAGAAGATAAAATAACTTTAAAGAAAATTGGAAAAAATAGATTTATACACCCAGAAACAGGAATGGACTATATTAAATTTTATGAAGAAATTATAAAAAAAGAAGGAGCAAAAGCTGAAATCTTTTTATCCAATAATCCAGAACATATTTTGCAATATAAACCAACTGGGATAATTATCTCAAACGTTCATGATAGAAACAAAGATTTAGAAAAGATTAAACCTAAATTTAAGAACATCATTACTCTTCAAGATATTTGTTCTGATAAAAAAAGGAAATCTTATTCTGAGTATGGTTTATTAGGTTCAAATATACTTGACCCTGAAAAAGGAATAATTAAACTTCCACCAAGAGACTCAGACAAAGTTTGTTTAGAAATACAAAAAATGATTAAAACAACATTTAAAAAAAATGTAGAAGTTATGGTTTACGGAGATGGAGCATATAAAGATCCAGAAAGTGGAATCTACGAACTTGCAGACCCAGTTTGTGCTTTTGGAGTAACTCCTGGAATTGAAAGCAACAGAAGAGTTGGAGTTAAAACAAAATATCTAATGCAAAAATTCCTAAATGAAGGCAAAAATAAAGACGAAATTCTAAAAGAAATAGAAAAAGAAAAAAAAAGGATAATGCAAGGAACAGATAAAGGGCAAATTTCTTGTGAGGGAACAACTCCTAGAAAAGTTAGAAACCTTGTAGCTAGTCTAGCAGATTTAGTTTCAGGAAGTGCTGATGCTAACACTCCAGTTGTTATTGTTAGAGGTTTTTAAAGCCTCTTTTATTTTTTATAAATATGCGGAAATCAATTAATCAACTATAGATAACTATAGCTTAAAAAATAATTAAAATAAAGATTATAATATGAATGACGAAAAAATGAATACTTTTCCAATTAAACTTAGTGTAGGTATTGGAAGAAATATAGCTGAAGCAGAATATGCTTTAAAAATTGCAAAAAAAAACAAATATAAACCTCAAAAATTTAATATTCAAATTTATTCTGGTAAAAAACTAAATTGTGATAAACCAGTTCCTAAAACAATTATTGATGCATATTTGCGTCTTGAAAAAAAACTTTCAGATTCGCCAAAAGCACTCTTAGATTTAGAAAAATTTAAAAAAGACCCTAAAACTAAATTATTAAATAAATTAGGATATTATATTGAAAAAACAAAATTAGAGCAAAAAAAAGAATATAATCCAGATCAACGATTTATTTTGTTATTTGATGCAGATTCTATGCATGATTTAAATAAAAAATACGGATTTGCAAAAGTGGATAAATATTTAGAAGCAATAGGTAAAGCATTAAATGACAATATTAGAGATTCTTTAGAAAGAAAAGAAAAAGATTTATTAAAGATTAAAAATTTATTAAATAATAGAAAAAATGACTCTGCAGGAGATGAATTTATAATTGATTTGTCTTGTGATAAAAAACATCTTAGAACAATTGCAGAAAGATATTTAATTAAGTGTTATGAATATCAGAAAAAGATTTTATAGATTTTTGTTTTTCTTTTTCTATAATCCCTTTTGCTGCAATTACTCCAGTTATTGCGGCACCCACAATATTTCCAGAAACTCCTGCACCGTCTCCTGCCATATAAAGATTTTTAATATAGGTTTCTAAATTTTTATTAGTTTTAATCTTTGTAGATCTAAACTTAACTTCTGGTGCATATAAAAATGTAGAGTCTCCATTTAACCCAGGAAGAATAGCATCAAGCATCTCTATTCCTTCAATTAGGTTTTTTGTTATTCTGTAAGGAAGAGCAAGACCTATATCTCCAGGAATGGCGTCCTTTAAAGAAGGAGAGATGTGCGCATGTTGCAATCTTGAATAAGTGCTTCTTCTCCCGCCTTGTAAATCTTTAAATCTTTGAACAATTGGTTTTCCTCCACCAACTAAAGTTGCACCTTGTGCTACAAAATTTGCATAAAGTCTTGTGTTTTCTAAAGGCTCAGTTAATCTGACTTCTGTAACTAAAGCAAAATTTGAGTTTTTTCCATCAAGGTTATGATTGCTATGTCCATTAACACACACAAAGTCATCATATTCTTCTGTTGCAACATAACCATGAGGACATGGACAAAAAGTTCTTACAACGTCATCATAAGTCTTTGAATACATTAAATAAACTGTTTCATACATAAGTTCAGCGTGCTCTTCAATTAAAGCAGCAGGAAATTCTACCCTTACTCCTACTTCTATCTTATCATACATTTTCTCAAGATTGTGCTTTAAAGAAATTTTCTCAATCCATGAAGAATTGTATCTTCCAGGAGCACAAATTACATACTTTGATTTAATTTCTGTACC
>CAYWUF010000024.1:4572-8573 GCA_964461425.1 uncultured archaeon
ACTCCAAAATCTAAAAATAATTTCTCAACATAATCTAAATATTCTTGATATTCTGCAATTGTATAAAGATGAAACATTTTTTCATGACTTAAAACTGGAGTAAAATGTAATTTTCCATCAGAGAAAGTTCCAGCTCCTCCAAAGCCAGTCATGACGTCTGTTTTTGGTCTATTTTCTACTAATTGTCCTTTATCTACAATTAATATATTTAAATTTGAATTTACTTTTGCAAGTTCATATGCTCCAAAAATGCCTGCTGGTCCTGCACCAACTATAATAACATCATATTTTTCTTCCATAATAACCAATATTATTTTAATTATAAAACACTTTAAAAGAGTATTGTATTATTTTTATTAATATATGAAACCAAAAATTAAATTTATTTTCGTTGGACCAAACCAAGTTTTAAAAAAACCTACGATTGTAAATAATACTTTGTGTGTTTATCTAGATAAAGGAAAAAACTATCTTTATGCTAAAAAGAACGAACCTGTATTAGATCTTTTACTTACTTCAGCCACAAAGTCAGAAACGATTAATTTTGTTAAACTACTAAATACAGAAGGTTTTTATGATTTCTTAAGAAATCTTAATTTAAGTAAATATTCTGTTCTTTTAAGAAATCAAAATATTAATTCATTAGAATCAATTGATTTCTTAATAACTGATTTTGAAAAATGGAGCAAAGCAGATAGTTTGAAAAAAAAAAAAGTAATTGAAAAAACCAGAAAAGTAATGAGTTCTAAGATTATTACCGAATTTAAAAGATTTTTGGAAATAAAATACCCTAAAGAAATAAAGTATCCGAGATCTACAAAAAAATATTCAAAACCAAAAGTAAAATAATTAGATTAATTTAGAAAAATCCTCACAAACAAATCCGCTTGCTTTTGGGTGCCCATTTCCACCAAATTCTTTTGCTATTATTGAACAATCAATATTCTTTGATCTTAAACTAACTTTATCAAAATCTTTCTGATTTTCTTGTTTTCCATAATACCTATACCAAACAAAAACTAACTCTACATCTTGGTAATCAGGCAAGGTAAATATAATTTCTGAAATATATCCTGCTTTAAATTGAGAATTGACTACAAAGGATTTATTTCCTTTAAAATCAATAATTTTTCCTGTAAAAATATCGTCTTTTGCTTTGATTTTAATATAATCATTCATTAATTTTCCGTATTCTTTAAAATTTGAAAACTGCTTTTTGAAATAATCATTATTAAAAAAATTTATAAAATCATTAACAATTTTAAATTCTTTTTCTTTATTTTTGTCATAGATTTGAAGATACAAATAATCTATATATTGTAAAATGTCTTTAGAATCAGGCAATTGCCAAATCCAAATGTCCATGTCTTGTACATATTGTGAGAATAAAGACGGTTCTTTATTAAAATACTTCCAAACTAAAACACTTGCTGAATGATTAGTATCTCTTAGTCCATTTATTTTTAAATCAGACATTTCATGCATTATGTTTTTATGATGATCAATCCAAATCATTTTTTCTTTAAATTTATCTAGAAATTCAGACATTACTTTTTTACTAAAGCTAAAATCAACAATCACAACAGAATTAAATCTATTAATATCTATATTATATTTATCTAAAATTTCAAAAATATTATCCATCCCGTAATGAACTTCATAAAAGAAATAATACTTCCTAAGTTCTTTATAATCTGGAATATCTCTAGAAACTGTTTCTAAATAATCATTATAAGCAAAACCTAATGCTGAAGTCAATCCATCTAAATCGTTATGGTATAAAATTAATGTTTTCATAAATAATCTTAATTATATAAATAATGTATAATTATAAATGTTTAAAAAGTAATAAGAATTATTTGCTTTTTTCTTTAATGTAGAATATAAAGAGCACAATTATTAGAACAATTAATAAAGATAAAATAACATTGTTAAAACTAATCTTAGAAATAAAAGTTGGACTCTCAACTGCAGCAGTCATTATTAAATCTTTTTGTAGAATGGGACTACTAGCCATTGATTCAATCGCTTCTGTTGATGCAGAATCATAAGCCATCCTAGTCATCTTAGAATGACTACCAATTGCCATTGATTTCAATAACATGAACAATCCAAAAATAGTTGTACCCACAGTTGTTAAAACTAATGCTAAGAATAACCTAGTTTCGTTTGGTTTAAGAAGTTGTTTTCCTTTAAAAGTTAAAGAATAATATTTCCATTTTCTTAAAGACACTTCTTTTCTTACAAGATTTGCACTTGAAAGAATTTCTAAATGTTCTTTAATCGTAGGATTAGACAATTTTAATTCTGTAGATAAATCAGAAAGTGTTTTCTTTTTTTTATCTAAAGACTTTAAAATATTTAAACGAGTATCTGAAGCAATTGCTTTTAATGTTTCTTTATCTATTGTAATCTTGTCGTCCATAAATAATTATTGTATAATTTAGTATATAAATATTATTATTTACTTAGGTTAATTCCACTATATCTATTTATATTATTTTATCTAATATTATTAATCATATGACTACATTTATTCAGACAGAAAAACAACAAAAATCAGACTTTAAATATTCTGTTATTGATGGTTTATTTTGGACTATAATGACTTATCTTGGTGCCGTTTTTGTAACACCTTATCTTTTAGCACTTGGTGCAAATAGTTTCCAGATTGGTTTAACCACATATGTGCCTACGTTGATTGCTTCAATTTTATGTTTTTTTTCGTATGATATTTTAAAATTATTTAAATCTAAAAAACAATATGTTTTCTTTTTTGTAATTTTACAAGCAATATTATGGATACCTTTAGCATTTATTTATGTTTTTGTAACAGGGATTAATGCTGTTTGGTTTGTTTTAATAATATATTTTTTAATTTTAATAATCGGAACAATTCCTGGACCAGTCTATGGAGATTGGATAGGAAAAGTCTTTAAAATAAAAGAAATTGGACTTTACAATGCCAGAAGAAACATTATTTGTAACCTAATTACAATCATTCCTTTGTTTTTTGCAGGAACGTTGTTAGATGCTGTATCTAAATCAAACACTCTTTATATCTTTACATTAATTTTCATTAGTGCTGGATTTTTTAGATTTTTATCAGGAATAGCATTAAATAAAATGAGTACTACAGAAAATAAAGAAGACATAATTAATGAAACACACGAAACTAAAGGCAAAATGCTTAATTCTTTTAAAGGAGAATTAAAAAATAATAAAAATTATTTCTTTTTTTTAATAGTTATTTTACTATTATATTTTAGTATTTTCATAACTGCCCCATACAACAGATTTTATTTATTAGAAATTGCAAAATTTACATACAAGCAATATATCGCTATAGAAATATTTGCAATCTTAGGAGTTATACTTACATTATTTTATTGGGGCAAAGCTGTTGACAAATTTGGAGCGACAAGAGTTTTAAAAGCAACTTTGTTATTTTTACCACTTTACCCTCTGGCAATTATTTTCTTATCGCATAATTTTTATGTGTTTACTGTGTTTATTTTTATTGATGCAATTTTAACTGCAGGATTGGGTATTTCTATAACTTCTTATCTTTATCAAAACATTAAGAAAGACTTAATAGCTCACATGACTTTTTTTGCTTTGATTCAAGCAATTGCTTTAAGTATTGGTGCATTAACTGCAGCAGGAATTAATCACGTTCTTACAAAAATATTAACTACAGAAACTAAAGCCCTTTTTTGGATTTTCTTAATAGGCGCCATATTAAGAATAATAACTGCAATTATTAGTCAAAAGTTAAAAGATACTAATATCAATAAAACAAATGTTTTAAAAGAAATTATGATTTTCAAACCAATAACCTATGGTGGAGGTAAATTGTTACAAATTTGGGGCGAAAAACAAAAAAAAATTACAAATAGATTTGAAAAACACACAATCACTTTTAAAAAACATTTAACAAAAACCACAATAAAAGCAAAAAGAGACTTCTCAAAAACTGCATATAAATTTGGTAAAGAATT
>CAYWUF010000025.1:0-8256 GCA_964461425.1 uncultured archaeon
GGTATATTTTTAATTTTACTTTTTAGTTTTGTTTCTGCAGCAGATTACTATATTAGCGATGTTGTTGTTCCAAAATTAGCATATGAGGACGGAAACATTTCTATAGAGATTCATTTAGCAAATAATTCTTCTTCAAATGCAAATTTAAATGTAGATGTTAATTTTTATGCACCTGATGGTAATATTGTAAAAGCTGATATTTTAACAGGCGTTCCAGTTCCTGCAAATGATGTTTTAAAAAAAGCACATTTGATTGTTATAAATGATTCAAATGCATCTAACTCCCCACACTTATTAAGAGTGGCAATTACAGATAATGATGACAATCCTTCAAATAATATGATGCAAAAATGGATGATTGTTTCTAAAGGTCAAAGAAAAACACCTGTTCCAGATATGCCAATAACTTTAGGATTAGTTGCTGGAATTTTTGTTTTATTTTATATAAGTAGAAAAAAATGATTTTAAGATGGAAGAAAAAGAAATAGAGATTTTAAGAAAATCAGGAATAATAAATAACAAAGCACAAAAGCTTGCTCAAAAAATAGTTAAACCAGGAGTAAGTTTTTTAGAAATTGGAACAAAGATTGAGACCTTTATAAAAGAAGCAGGAGCAAAACCTGCGTGGCCTGTTAATCTATCAATAAATGAACAAGCAGCACATAACAGCTATAATCCAGAAGAAGAAATTATTGTTAAAGAAACAGACGTCTTAAAAGTAGATGTTGGTGTTTCCATTGATGGTTACATAACAGATTCTTCACAAACTTTTGTTTTTAAGAAAGAAAATGAATTATTAAGAGAAGCAAGTATAAAAGCACTATTGACTGCAAAAGAATATCTAGTAAACAACCCAAAAACTGCAAAAATTTCAGAACTTGGAGAATTAATAGAGAATAAAATTTTGTCTTATAATTTTAAACCAGTTTCAAATCTAACAGGGCACACAATAACAAGATATGTAACACATAACCATCCTTCAATTCCAAACGTTAAAAACAATTATGATTTTTATTTTAAAGACATAGATTCTTGGTTTGCTGTAGAGCCATTTGTAACAACTGGTAGTGGATATGTTACAGAAGGAAATCAAGTTTATATCTTTAAATTTGAAGAAGAATATCCAATCAGAAATACAAACGCTAGAAAACTATTAGAAGAGATAAAAACTTTTGAAGGTTTAGCTTTTTCAGAATTTTGGATAGGTAAAGATATGTCTGTTTTTGATAAAAAAATAGCAATTAGAGAATTATTAAAAGCACAAATAATTGCGGCATATCCTGTTTTAATAGACAAACCAGGATCTTTAGTTTCTCAAGCAGAAACTACCTTTTTAGTAACTGAAAAAGAAACAATTGATTTTGTAGAAATTGATGAGATTTTGATGTGATTAGATGAGTGATGGATTTTTAAGATCAAAGAATATAATTAAATTATTATTAATTATATTCTCATCTGTCTTTTGGATATATTTTTTAATTTCGTCAAAATTAACAATAGATACATTAATTATCTTTGATTTAATTTCTGTGTTTAATTCTGTGTTGACATTTAATTTTTTGTTCTTTTTATTATTTTTTCCAATAACTTCGATAATAATACTTTCTATTGGCATAAACACCGAAATTGCAGAAAGCATAAAGCTTATATTGATCTCTATGTTTTTTGTAACAATTGTTAGTTTTTTATTATTAAGGATTAATTTTTATTTTGTTTTTTTCTTAATACTTTATTATATATCTCACATTGTAATTGCAATAATGGTTAGAAATAAATCAAAAGATGGATACAAAAACTTATATGAACTTGCAACTGCGCATTTATCTAAATTAACTATCTTTCTTGTAATTGCTATTTTTATTGTTGGTTTGTTTTATATAGTTCCTAATCAAAAGCAGAAAGCAGAATTAATGGAAGCAGGAATTGTTAATCTTTTTGTTTCTGATGATTTAGGGCCTTGGATTGATACTTCTTATACCATAAGTGCACAATGTACTAAAGCAAATCTAGAATATCTAAAATCCTCAAAACAATATTTGGCATTAGATACAAAAACAGACCCAGAGTCTATTGCTTTTACAGATTTGTTAAACAATCTATATACAGATTCATTAAAGTCTAAGTCTACTGAAGAATTAAGAGAACTATATCCTAATCTAGACTCTATTGAAGTAAAAGCAAAAGTTATAGAGACAATAAAGAGCATTCCGTTGATGGTTATTTTTGAAAATTATTTTGCGATATTTTTTATGTTGTTTTTAACTTCGTTTTTTTATACTTATCTTTCTATAGTGTATTTGTTTTTTGCATTATTAATTTATGTTTTTAATAAAATATTGGAAGAAAATTAAATTATGAAAAAAATAGTGTTATTAGTTTTTGTTATTTTGATTTTTCCAATGATAAGTGCATTATCTTTATATTCTGCTCAAGATATCTCTAAAGAATATATGCAAGCTAATGAATTTTTAGACTCTTCTGTTTATTTTGTAAAATGTGATGCAAACCAGTACTATGTTATTGGCGTTGTTGATGGTAAAGGGGATCTTAGTTTTTTTGTGCCAATTGAATCAAATAATGGAAATGTCTTATATCAATCTACAGAAAACACAAAAAGCGTTTTAAGAACAGCCCAAGTATATAGATCAATTAAGACTACAGATTCTAGAAATTATCTTTCTCTTCAACTTTTAGATAAAATTGATAATCTAAATACAATCTTAAAATCAAAAAGTGCAAGATATGATGGAATTATTCGTTCAAATTATTCTAGTAACATTACTCAGAAAACAACAGCAACAAAAAATAATCTAGATTCTCTTATTTCTCAACTTGATACTCTTTATTTAAATTTACAAAAATTACAAAAAGATCAAGGCACTTTTCTAGATACTTCTGATTGTAAGAAAACTGATCTTTTATTACAGTCTTATAAAAATTCATTTGTGGGTTATAATAAGTTAATTTCGGACTCTGTGAAATATAGAGACTCTGTTAACGACATAATTGAGGCAGTCGTAGCTGATAAAACTCAAGACGAGATAACAAAGCGCACAATTTTAAGCCACATTGATGCGCCAAACAACCTCAATTCAGAAATTTCTGCAATTTCTGATTATTTGTCTAGTACCAACCAATTTTATTTAGGAATTGTCTCTGAATTTGAAAAAACAGGGGTAAATAGTTCTACAGAGGTTCTTTTAACAAAGATAAAAGCAAGACATGATTTCTATCTAACTAAATCTGCACTATATAGTTATGATTCAGAATTAAAAGATAATCTTAATAATCTAATAACGTATATATTAAACGAAAATAACCTTAACTATTGGAAAGACAGAACCACAGTTAAAGAACTTAGTCAAAACTATAACCAGATAATTGATTTATATAATAAAGGAAGATACTCTGAAGTTTTACCCAAAATTTCACAAGCAAAAAGTCAAGTAAAAAAAATAACCAGAGAAGGAATAATAGAATATGAAGAGAAAACAAATTATACTTATTTGATTTTTACTGTTTCTGGTTTATTATTACTACTTTTAATAATATTTTTATTTAAAAAATTTGGAAAGATAAAAAAAGTAAAAACTAAAAAACACATAGATGAAGAACCTGATTTTTTAAGAACAAAAAGAGATCCATTTAAGTGATTTCTTTTAATTCTGGTTCAGTTGCTTTATATTGATTTAGTTTTGTTTTAAATTCAACATAATCTTTGGGTGGATTTTTAGTTAGTTCTTCAATAAACTTTATTCTATTATTTATTACTTCTAATATAGTGTTAATGTTTATATTATATTCTTTTGCAACTTTTTTAAGAATCTCACTTCTGTAAGTAATTGGAAGGTCACTAGTAAATAAATCTCCTTCTTTTCTTTCTGTTTTGTATTTATCTGTTGCACTATATACTGCATTAAATTCAATCTTATTGTCTTTAACATTATATCCTAAAATTTCATCAAGTTCTTTTATTGTTCTTTTAGTTTCACTACCTCCAGAAAATCCTGTAACAATAACAAGATCAAGAGAGGTTAGTAGACTTGGTTCTAAAGAAATTGGTGGTGTTATTAGTCTATTGACTAAATCGTTAACACTTCTTGCGTGAACTGTTGATAAACAACAGTGTCCAGAAGCCATTCCTTGAAACATAACAGACATTTCTTCTCCACGTACTTCTCCGATAATTAAATAATCAGGTCTTTGTCTAAAAGAACCTTTGATTAAATCTAGCATAGTAACTTCTCCATATTTCTTTCCACTATTGTCTGGTGGTCCAAAACCAGGTCTAGTTACTTGTGGTATCCAATTACTAAGTAATAGATTAATTTCACGAGTGTCTTCTATAGAAACAACTCTTCGGCCTGGCGGAATAAAAGAAGTTATAACATTAAGTAATGTTGTTTTACCACCAGCTGTTGGCCCTATGATTAATGCTGTTTTTTGGAATTCCATAACTGTCCAAATATAGCCTACAAGAGTTGGAGTTAATGTCCCGCTCTTAATTAGATCAATTGCAGTTAATGGCTTTTGTGGGAATTTTCTAATAGTAAACGTTGGTCCTCTAGTAGAAACATTACTAGTTAGTGTTGCGTTAACACGAGAACCATCTGGCAAGATAGAATCTAAAAGAGGACTTGCATAAGAAACATAACTTCTACTTAAATGTGCCATCTTTATAACAAACTGCTGTAGTTCTTTTTCTGTTTCAAACAAAACATTTGTTTCAATATGTCCATATTTTCTATGTACGATAAAGATGGGGATGTTTGTTCCATCACACTCAATATCTTCAATTAAAGGATCGTGCATCAATGGTTCTATTTTATCTAATCCTTTGATTTGTCTAATTACATAATATATAATTTTTGATTTTTGTGTAGAGTCTAGTTTTGTTTTAGAAAATGTTTTGTCTATATTTTTAACTAATTGTTTTTCGTCTTTTAAATCTATTAATGAAATTTTATTAATTAGTTCTTGTTTTGTATCTTCAAGTATTTTTTGTTCTTCAGAGGTTAATTCTGGTTCTGCCACTATGTATCTTCTTAGTCCTTCTTTTTCTTCAACAAAAGCATATGCAAATCCTGGAATTAATACTTGATAGTTTTCTGGAAGTAATTCTTTTGGTTCTTCAAAAACAGGCGTTATCTGAATAGCTTTAGATTGTGTGTGGCTTGTGGGTCTTTTTTTATGTAGTAGGTTAATAACATTTTGAATAACGCTATGGTGTGTTTCTGGAAGTTTTGGTTTTATTTCAACTGCTTTAACTGGTTTTTTAATATCTGTTTTTGGATGTTCTACAACTTTTGGTTTTGACGCAAAGATTTCGTTTAAGAAATTATCAATTATATTTCTTTTTTTTAAGGTGTATTTCTTAGAGTAGTTTATCTCTAGTTCTTTTGAAAAACTAATTAACGCGTCATTATAATTTATAAATTCTTTAAGAATCTCGTGATCTGTTTTTTTAGAAATAGAAAGTAGTTTTTTATCAGTTAGTTGTTTGATAAAATCTTTATCTGTAATCTCTTTATTTAAGAATTTAGCGATGAGTTCTTTTTCTTCAGGTGTTCTATTTTCTTCTAAACTTTTAATTTTTCCTATTAATTCTAAAAGCTTTGAAGCATTTTCTTGTGTTGGTAAATTCATGACTCATCTTTTAAACAAATTTTATTTGGTTTCTTTTATTTCTTCTGTGCCTTCTGCTTCTGTTTTTGTATTGTATATTTCTTTAATTTCTGTTAAGGCATCGCTTATTGTGTTAATATTTTCTGCAATTTCATCCCACGTTTTTTTCTTAACATTTGTGTTTTCAGTTGCTCTTTTTTTATTCATTTCAAGCATTGTAGCGTATGAGAATTTACTAATTTCTCCGTCTTCTAATTTTTTTTTTATGCTATCAAGTGCTTTTTTTATTGTTGCTGCATCATCTTCTGCAAATCTTAATAGTTCTAATTTTGCAATAACAACGTTACTTTTTTCTTCTATCTTATTTAAAATGGTGTTTACTTCTGCCATATTTTCCCCTCTAGTTTTTATAAATTAATTTTAAGTTTTCATTATAAATATCTATATAGTAGCTATTTTCTCTTAGATAGTTACAACTACATAAATATATATTCATATCATTTATAAACCTATCTATTTTAATTGTGCTTTGATTTGAAACTGTTTGATTAGTGTCTTCGCCAATCATCAAGTCGCAATCGTTTCCTGTAAAGTTGCTAAAATAGATGTAGTCTTTAGTGTCTATGATATTACAAAATTCTGCAGAATAATTATAAGAGTTTATGTAATTTAAGAAGTTTAAATTAAATGTATTTATTATGTTTTCATCCACAGAACTTTGATTAAGATAATTAAATTCAATTTCGTAATTTTTTACAAGAAAATAAGGGGTTTGTACTATTGGTTGTTTATTTGGTTTATTTATTAGAATTATTCCAGTAATTAACATTATTAAAATCATTGTAGTAATAATATAAGTAAATCCTTTTTCCATCTAATCACGATTAATAAAATAAAACATATAATGTTTTATCTAATTCTCCAAAATAATAGCTTATATTTTTTTTAAATTTACTTTCTGTATTTTTAATAATACAATCATCTTCTTTTTTATCGCAAATTTTTATATTGAATTTTTGATCAATGTCGTTATATAATAACTGATAAATATTTTCTACATCTTTATTTTCAACTAAACTTCTAAATTCTCTATCTTTTGCGTTATTTAAAATTAAGTTTCTTGCACTTTCTGGAACTTCTTCAGCTCTATACTCTAAAGTGTACATCTCAAACACAAAAAAAACAAAAGCCAATAATATCATTATTGCAATTGACACTTCAAAAGATTTAGTCATAACTTATCTTACCATTCCATCAAACATATTCCAAATAACAGAATAATATTTGTTTTCATCATCATCTTCTGCTAAGTATTCTGGAGGTATTGCATAATACGCAACGAGATTAGAATTACTGGTTACAATTGCATCAAACACTTTTCCGTAATTGTTCTTTTCATCATCAAAAAGATTAGAACCATATTCTATCTTTAAAGGAACGGGGTTTGGTTCAGTTAGTTTAACGATGGAATAATTATCATAGATTGGAAGATTTGTTTTAAGTCCGTATGTTAAAGGGTGTTTTTGAGAAACAGTTACTAATTTACCAGTAAATGTTTTTTTAGAACAACTTGTTCTTATGTCACAGAAGTTTTTAACAAAATTAACTCCGATGAATTTATTAAAAAACACAACAATGTTTTCATCAGTAACTCTTATCCAGCCGTTGTTTGTGTCTTTTGAACCCGGCAAAGCATATAGTGTATCGTCTTCATAAGGAATAGTTCCTGCATCTCCAATCCAGACTATTCTTCCGCCTTGTGCTGCGTAGTTTTGAATTGTTATTAATTGCAGAGTTGAAATTTGTCTAGCTTTTTCAACAATTATTAAACTTATATTTTTTAGTTGTTCAGAGTTAAGATATCTGATATCAGCAATAGACGGATGTATGGCCAGTCCTTTTTTATCCGATAGCAAACTTCTTAACAACTCGGGATTACCAAGTCCTTCTGTATCTGTTGGGTCATGAAGAATTAAAACGCTTGGTTGATTTCTACCAGTAACTATTGTCATTATTCCCCAATAGACTTCACAGCCAAACGGTACCGTTCTACATCTTAAGGTGCCTGTCCAGATAAATACAAAAATTGAAATTAAAATTATAACTATTAGAAAGACAAGCCTTACAAGCCATTTATACTCAGATTGTTTTTGTTCCATACTTATAAATATAAAATAGATTAATATAAAATGCTTTTGGTTTTATAAGTTATATATAAATACTATTAAATTTGTGAAAAAATATGAAAATGAACTATTCAAAGAACACTAATCAAGGCCCAAGCTCAGCAATTGGGATTATGAAATTTAAAGAAACAAATGCTGGACCAGCATTATCACCAGAAATGGTAATTGGTTTTTCAGTAGCTGTTGCTATTTTGATATTAGTTGCTAGATATTTATTTAGATTTTAAGTAAAAGATTTAACTTCAACTACCACTTCTTCTATAAATCCATTTTCATGTAATAATTTTGAAAAGTTTTTATAGATCTTTTTTGAAGGTGTGTTTTCTATATTTTCTAAAGTTATAATTTTATTTATTACTTTAATATAGTAATCTTGATTAGAAAGAGACTCTAATTTTTCTTTAGTAATCATTTGTTCTTTAGTTTTTGTTATTGAAATATTTGG
>CAYWUF010000026.1:0-7550 GCA_964461425.1 uncultured archaeon
GCAATAATTATAAAAATTGAAATAAATATTTTTTTTGAATTCATGGTTTTTTCTTCCTTTTCTTGATTTATAACTTATTTTAGTTAATTAAAATACAAAGCTATAAATTATTTATGTTATTAAATATTTATAAATGTATTCTATAGTTAATTATATATAATATATTTAAATAAGTTTACTTTTTTTAAATTTCAGGGGTGACAACTTTTATGATCGAAATATTAAAATTTTCTGAACACGGAATACAACATCTAAATAAACCTAGTAAAAATATCTGGATCAATGCAGTTAACCCTGATTCTTATGAAATTAAATATTTAGCAAAAATTTGTAAAATTAAAGAAGTGGATTATCAAGAGTTTAAAGATGATATTAATTCCTTACAAGATATGGAAGAAATTCCTTTTATGGAAAAATACAGACAAGAATACTTTATTATTACAAGAACTCCACATAAACTTAAATCAACAGACCCAGAAAGCAAATTTAAGTCTGCAATCGAATACATTACTCTTCCATTAGGTGTAATGATAACAAAAGACTATATTATTACAATTAGTTTTAGAGAAAATGAAATAATTGATTTTTTAAAGTCAAAAAAATTCAAACATGAAAAGTCTCTTGTTCTTCTAAATTTGCTATTAATTTCTTCTAAAACTTATATTAGATATCTTAAAGAAATAGATAAAAAAATTAAAGTAATTGAAGAAAAATTTGAAAGTGTTCAGAGAAATAAAGAAATTTCTGATCTTTTAGATTTAAAGAAATCTTTAGTTTATTTTAACACTTCTTTAAAAGCTGATCAAATATTAATTGAAAAAATAGCAAGAAATAAAGATTTTGTTAATTCTGAAGATGATAAAGATTTAATTGATGATGTTATTGATGAAAATAAACAAGCTATAATTACAACAGCTATTTATAAAAATATAATTACAGACACTACAGATTTATTTAATTCTCTAACAAATAATAATCTTAGTAAGATTATGAAATTACTTACATCAATAACAATTGTTATAGCAATTCCTACAATGGTTGCCGGGATTTACGGAATGAATGTTCCACTTCCTTTTGACAAACACCCTCATGCATTTCTAGTGGTTATGGGAATTATAGGTTTATTCTCATTAATAGGAGTTTTAATGCTTTGGAAAAATGACATGTTCTAGAACCAGTTGCGCTCGCACCCAACAGATCCTCACAAAATTTCTTGGCATATTTATTTACTTTTTCTTTCCAGCAACAAAAAAGATAGTCTTCTTTTCAAAAAGATTTAAAATTTCTAGTTTCTCTTTTCTTATGTTTTTGTGACCTAGTGATTTTATGTTATTTTCTTTAAACCACTCTTTTATTTCTTTAAAAGTGTGATAACTTTCGTGAGGCACACAATATCTGTCGTAAAGTGTTGATTTTGGAGCTAAATAAAATTTTTTTGTTAAAGGACAATTATATAAAAAATCAATTATTTTATCTGGATCTTTAGAAACAAATGTTCTCAATAACCATCTTTGAAATCTATATCTTAATCTGGAATATTTGTGGTATAGACCAACAATAATAACGCCATTTGATTTAAGTTGTCCAACAATTCGCGCAAATGCTTTTTTTGGATTTTCGGTATGGTGAAGAACACCTAGAGTTACAATTATGTCAAATAGTCCTAAGTCTTCTAAATTATCTTTTAACAAATCTTTTTCTTTAAAAATTAGATTTTTACGTTCTTCTTTCTTTGCTTTCTTCCTTGCTTCTTCTAATTGTCCTTTAGAAAAATCAATAGCAACAACTTCTCTAGCTCCTGCTTTAGAAAAAAATATAGATTTCTCTCCAGTTCCACAACCTGCATCTAATATTCTCTTATTTATTAAATCTTTTTCGTTCAATCCAGCAGTTTTTAATATACCTAAAATTATCTTTCGATTAGTTCTAATCTGATTAGAAGTATATTGCCCTGCTTTAGGATAAGAATATCTATTATAAAAATCTTTGACTTTTTCCATTTTCTTTTCTCTTTTTATTTGTTTTGTATCTATATTAGTAGTTAATAATGCTTAAAAAAGAGACGATTTAAAATGATTAAAAAACCAATACTTTTAGCACCTGTTGGGAACTATGAAATGTTAACTTCTGCAATTAAAGGAGGAGCAGACGCTGTTTATTTAGGTATTCGCGGACTAAACATGAGAGAGACTGCAAAAAATTTCACTCTTAAAGATTTACCAAAAATAACAAAAATCGCACACCTGTCTAAAGTAAAAGTCTATTTGACAATTAATGTAGTTTGTTTTGATGAAGAAATAAAAGATGTTAAAAAAACACTACTTGCAGCAAAGAAAGCCAAAATAGATGCAATAATTGCTTGGGATCTAGGTGTAATAAAACTAGCAAAAGAGTTAAAATTAGAAATACATTTGAGTACACAAGCAAGCGTGAGTAATTCTTTAGCAATTGAAGAATATAAAAGATTTGGTATAAAAAGAGTAGTTCTTGCAAGAGAGTGTTCTTTAGAACAGATTAAAAAAATTATAAAGAATACAAAATTAGAAATTGAAATATTTATTCATGGAGCAATGTGTGTTGCATTAAGTGGTCGTTGTTTTATGTCTCAATTCACTTATGGAAATAATACTTCTGCAAATAGAGGAAAATGCATTCAGCCCTGTAGACGAGAATATCTTGCAACAGATATTGAAACAGGTAAACAACTAGAAATTCACAACAACTTTATACTTAGTCCAAAAGATCTTTGTACTCTTCCATTTATTGAAAAAATCCTTGAAATTAATCCCCATGCTTTAAAGATTGAAGGCAGAGGTAAATCTCCAGAATATGTTTATATAGTTACAAGGGCTTATAGAGAAGCTATTGATGCTTATTATTCTAAAAAACTAACCTCTAAATTAAAAGATAAATTAATCACTGAAATTAAAACTGTTTATAACAGAGAATTCAGTTCTGGATTTTATCTTGGAAAACCTTTAAATGAATGGACAAAAACAAGAGGATCAAGTGCAACAAAGACAAAAACAAAACTTGGAAAAATAACTAATTATTTTTCAAACATAGGGGTTGCTGAAATTAAAATTGAATCTCAATCATTAAAGATTAATGACGATATTTTAATTATTGGACCAACAACTGGAGTTTTAGAAGAAAATATAAAAACTATGGAGTATTCAATAAATAATCCAACCAAGATTGCAAAAAAAGGAGAACTAGTTGCAATAAAAGTTAAAGAAAGAGTAAGAAGAAATGATGAAGTTTATTTGTTTAAATAATCATTTCTTTTTTGGTTTACTATTATTTGGTCGCTTAATTGCTTTATACATTGTAGAAAATAACAGCCATTTAAAAAGAACAACAGAACCACCAGCAACAGATGCATCAATTTTAGATTCTTTTTCTACGTAGTTCAAAACTTTTGGATTAATTCTTTTTACAATTTTTTCAATTTCTTGTAAATGTTTAGGATTATTAGATCTAATTTCTTCCACAAATGCCTCGTATGGAAGAGTTAAAAAATATTTTCTAAAACTTTCAGCATCTGCTTTTTTCATTCTATTTACTACTTTTGTATAAAATTCATTTTTAATATTTGCATCTTTGTTTTCAACTCTAGATTTAACAATCTCGTCTATTACAGAATTAATTTGTAAAACAGATTCTGCAGATAAATGACCAGAAATATTATTTAATTTAACTAGATCTAACGAAATTTTAGAAATCTTTTCTCCATTCCAATAATAGATTTCTCCAGCTTTACCACTTTTGTTTAATTCGTTAACTTTAGTTTCTAATCTACTTTCCATTAATTTATAATTTTTAATTTGATTAGTTAATATTGTTTCTACTTTTTTCGGATCAACTACAACTTTTCTTATTCTTACTCCATCAAAAGCATATATTATTCCTTTTTCTCTATTTGCTTTAGATCTATTTAAATCACTTAATTGTTCTCCCACAGTTTTAACTGAATCTAACATTCTGTGTGCAGAATTAATATTTCTATTATAGTTAAATGATCTTATAGGTTTAGAATTTGCAGCTTTATACCCAACACCAGCAGCAACAGTTGCACTCAATCCAATGATTGCTGCTTTTTTTAAAAATCCATTTGTTTTTGATTTTTTGATATTACTTTTAGGTTTGTTTACAGTTCTTGATTTCATGAATTATCAGTATTTAATTTGTATATAAAAAATAAATAATAAAACAATTTATATTTGTTTTCTTTTAAAAAATAAATATGCAACCTAAAAAACAACTAGAATTACTTTTAGATAAATCTATTCTAAAATTAACAAAAGATAAATCAAAAAAATATGGTTTATTATTTAGTGGTGGAGTGGATTCTTGTCTTCTTGCAATTCTACTTAAAAAACATAATGTAAATTTTACTTGTTTCTTTGCATATGTTAAAGACACAATAGAACCAAAAGATTTAGAGTTTGCAAAAAAAGCTGCAAAAGAACTTAATTTAAAATTAAAAATAATTCTTTCTAAAAAGGAAGAAATCAAAAAAATTATTCCTAAAATCATAACTATCATAGATTCAGAGAACCCCATAAAAATAGGAGTTGCAATACCTGGTTATCTCTCTTGTAATAAAGCAAAAAAAGAAAATATAGATGTTATTTTTTCAGGACTTGGCTCTGATGAATTGTTTGCAGGATATAGCCGATTTACTCTTAAAAACCAAAAAGAAGAAACTAAAAAATGTTTAGATAACCTTTACAAAGATAATCTTTCAAGAGATGAAGCAATAGCAAAACATTTTAATTTAATAATTAAATGTCCTTATCTTGATAAAAAAATTATAGATTATGCTTTAACTTTAAATCCAAATATGCTTTTATCTTCTAAACAAAATAAAATAATTATTAGAGAAATTGCTAAAGATTTAGGTTTATCAAAAGAATTAGCTGAACGAAAAAAACTTGCTTGTCAATATGGAAGTAATTCTGACAGAGTTATTGAAAAACTAGCAAAAGATAATAAATTCAAAAATAAAACAGAATATCTTTATTCTTTTAGGACTAAAGAAAAAATTGGTGTTCTTTATTCTGGAGGTAAAGATTCTAATCTGGCTTTATATCTTTCTAGAAAAGACGAAAAAGAAATATCTTGTTTGATATCTATAATCCCAGAAAATGTAGACTCCTATATGTTTCAAACACCTGAAATTGATTTTTTAAAACTTCAAGCAAAAGCATTAAATTTACCTTTAATAATTCAAAAAACAAAAGGAGAAAAAGAAAAAGAACTTTTAGATTTGAAAAAAGCAATTATTCAAGCAAAAAACAAATATAAAATAACAGGAATCATTGCTGGAGCGCTTTATAGCTTATATCAAAAAGAAAGAATTGAAAAAATATGTAAAGATTTAGATCTTAAACTCTATGCACCTCTCTGGCATATGAAAGAAGAAGAGGAAATTAAATTACTTCTTAAAAATAATTTTAAATTTATTATTTGTAAAATTGCTGCTTATGGGTTGTCTGAAAAATTATTAGGAAAGATAATTACATTAAAAGATCTTGAAAATTTAAAAGTATTAAATAAAAAATATCTTATAAACATAGCCGGAGAAGGCGGAGAATATGAAACACTTGTTCTTGATTCTCCTGATTTTAAACAAAGAATTAAAATTATAGAATCTAAAACTATAATGCAAAATGAATTTACTGGAAGACTAGAAATTAAAAAATTAAAGTTAGAAAATAAATAGATTTAAAATCTATTTGTATTTAATTAAATATAATACATTTTAATAGGAAATAATATGCCTGCATTATTAGCACACATGAATTTAGTAAAGGATTTAGTTAAAGAAAATCCTAAAATATTTAGCTCTGCTGATTTAAAATATTTAATACAAGGAGCTACTTTTCCGGACATATATTATATAACAGAACTAAAATCTATTGTTAAAAAACCAAACTTGAGTAAATTTATTCACGAGTCAGATAAAGATTATGAATTCGCAAAAATACTTCTAAAAAAATCCAAAAATAAACCAGAAAGACTTTTTGCAATCGGGTTATTGTCTCATTTAATATTAGATAAAAGAGTACACGATTATTTAAAAGAAAAAGGAATATATACAGATATAAAACACATAGTTTCGGAATATTATTTAGAAACTAAATTTCAAAATTCTAAAATACCAACCCCAAGGTTACCAATAAAATTAATTAAAGAAGGATTAAAAGAGAAATATCCAAAAGATTATAACATTTATAAAACTAGAATTAAATTATCTATTAAGTCAATATTATTCTATGAATTCGCAAACACATTTATTATAAAAAAAGTAATTAACGGAAGATATCGTACTGAAAATAACAAAACAAGATGGTCTCTATTAAATCTCCCATTTAAATTAGCAAGAATGTCTAAATATAAAAAAATAGGTTACGATTATACGGCACTACTTAATCCAGACATTTCTGTAAAAACAATGTATCTTGAAGATTTATATAAAGAATATACAAGATCTAAAAAAGAATTAATAAATATGATTGTTGAACAAGAACTAAATGTTGTAGACTATATGACTCATCAAACAGAAATAAGAGACTTTATTTAAATCTCTTATATTAAACTAAATTTATATTTATTTTCAGTTCATTTTTATTATCAACGTAATTATAATCTCTTGAGTGTTCTCCAACCCTTATCTTTACTGGTTTCATACCGGGATGAGAGCCTGTTGCAGGATATATAAACAATTTAATTTCTTTACTTTGATTTGGTTCAAACTCTCCTAGTCTTTTATAGTCTGTATTTACCGGTTTAATTCTATCAAAACTTAAATCTTCGTCCAAAACTAAATCTATACTTAAAAGTCTTTTAACTCCACCGTTTGTTAATTTAATAAATAACTCTATAGGTTCTTTACTTGTATGATCTAATCTATAGGGATAAGTTCTAGTGTTTATAGCAATCATTTTATATCACCATTTTTATTATAATAATACAATAGATAAAAGAGATTATAAATGTTTTCTTGTAGCTTTTTTATTAATTAAATGGCCTTTAATTAGTTTAATCCTTTCTAAATATTTGTCTTTATTGTATAATTTATAAGCAAAATCATAACAAGTAAGTAAATTTTCTAAAGTGCTAATATTAACATTGGTGTTACCTAATATCGTGTCTCCATAATCTTTATTTTTTAAAAGAACATAAGCTTGTTTATCAAAAGAATTATCAACTCCAATAAATTCTATGTCTAAATTGTTCCTTTTTAAATTTAAATAATTTTTACCTTTTTTGGATAAACAAATTTGCTTATCATAGATTTTTTTTAATTTTTTAAAATCTTTAAAATAAACTATAAAATCTATATCTTTTGTTTCTGTTATTATTTTTCTAAAATAAAGAACTGATCCACCAGTTATATAATAATCAATTTTATATCTGTTTAATTCTTTTACCATTTCAATAACTGTAGATTTAATTTGTTTTATATTTATCACTTATTTATATTTTGTACTATATTTCTCTTTATCATCAATCATGTCGTTATTTTTCCACTCTTCTACCCA
>CAYWUF010000027.1:0-2072 GCA_964461425.1 uncultured archaeon
AGAAGATTTATGTTTAGAATAATTAATAAGCTTGCAGAGAGAGAAGGCGCTCTTGGAATTGTTACTGGCGACTCTGTTGGTCAAGTTGCTTCTCAAACTCTTGAGAACTTAAACTGTATTTACGAAGTTTCAAAACTTCCAGTCTTTTCGCCATTAATCGGGCTTAACAAAGACGAGATTATTGATATATCTCAGAAAATCGGGACTTATGAAATTTCAATAATACCATATCCGGACTGTTGTTCCTTTATGGTTGCAACTCATCCAAAGACAAGGGGAAAGATAGAAGAAGTAAAAGATATAGAGAATAACATTAAAGACATAGATGCTTTAGTGAATGACGCTATATCAAAAGTAAAAGATTATTATTTTTAAATTGAAAAATTATGATTCAAAATAAAAAAGTAGTAGTTGGAGTTTCTGGCGGTGTTGATTCATCTATAGCTCTTGTTGTTCTAAAGAAACAAGGTTACATGCCAATAGCAGTTTCTCTTAAACTTCCTGTCTGGAAAGGTGCAAAATGTAAAGAAAATTCTTGCTGTACAGATAAATCATTAGCGATTGCTAAAGATGTTTGTAAGAAACTTGGAATTGAACATCACGTTATTGATGAAAGAAAGAATTTTGAAAAAGAAGTTGTAGGGTATTTTAAAAAAGAACTAAAGAAAAACAGGACTCCAAACCCTTGCGTGATTTGTAATCGTTATTCAAAGATTAAATCTCTTCTAGACTTTGCAGATAAACATAAAATAAAATATGTGGCTACAGGCCATTATGCAAAGATAAAAGACGATGAACTATTCAAACCAAGAGATAAATCTAAAGATCAAACCTACGGCCTTTGTCTTTTACCAAAAGCTTGGCTAAAAAGAATCATCTTTCCTTTGCAAGATATGACCAAAGAACAAGTCTATAAACTTGCTCAAAAACAAGACTTTGATTTTTTTTCTAAAACTAAACAATCTCAAGATTTTTGTTTTGTTTCAGGAAATGATACTTTGAAATTTGTAGAGTCTGAATTGGGAAATAACCCTGGAGAAATAATCAATCAGAATAACAAAGTGGTCGGAAAACACAACGGCTTATGGTTCTACACCATTGGTCAGAGAAAAGGGCTTGGACAGAATGGCACGAAATATTATGTTAATGGTTTTGACTCTAAAAAAAATAAATTACTTGTAACAACAGAGCAGGAAAAGAAAATTAAAGAAACAATTGTTAAAGATATTAATTTCATATCAAAAGAAATTCCAAAAAAAATACAAGTTAAGATCAGACATTCTCCAAGAACGTTTTTAGCAAATATTGAAATCATTTCAAAAACTAAAGTAAAGATTATTTTTTTAAAACCGCAATTGCCAACAACACCTGGGCAGTTTTGTGTATTTTATGATAAAGATAAATGTTTAGGGGGAGGCACGATAGAATGAACAAGAAAAAGATTATTGAAAAAACAAAAGAATTTGTTAAACAAGAGATGCTAAAAGGAGATCCAGGACATGATTGGCATCATGTTTTAAGAGTAAACCAAACTGCAAAAAAAATAGCAAAAAAAGAAAAGGCCGATCTTTTCATTGTTGAACTAGCAGTTCTTTTTCACGATATTGCAGATTCTAAGTTTACAAACGGAGATGAAACAATCGCTCCAAAAAAGATAAAAGATTTTTTAATAAGTGTAAAAATTGATGAAGAAACAATAGAAAAAATAAATTACATAGTAGAACACATGTCTTTTAAGAAAAACCAACCAATGGAAAAAAGTCTAGAATTTAAAATAGTTCAAGATGCTGACAGGCTTGATGCTATCGGCGCAATTGGAATTGCAAGGGCTTTTAGTTTTGGTGGTTATAAGAACAGATTAATTTACAATCCTGATGAAAAACCAAACCTTAATCAAACAAAAGAAGAATATGTTAAAGCAGAAGGAACGACTATCAATCACTTCTATGAAAAGCTTCTTTTGTTAAAAGATTTAATGAACACTGAATCTGCAAAAAAGTTAGCCGAAAAAAGACACAAATTTATGGAAAAATACTTAGAGCAATTCTATAAAGAATGGAACGGGAAAGCAT
>CAYWUF010000027.1:2172-7347 GCA_964461425.1 uncultured archaeon
GCTTTTCAAATCCCACACCTATAAAAAGATATTCGTCTATAATATATTATATTCTCTTTTCAGTTTTTAGGTAATAGGTTATATAGTTAGGAGAATATGAGACAAAATGACAGATAATATATTTTATAATTTCTTAAATGAAAATTCGGTTTTTACAGATAAATCAAAGATATCTCCGCACTATGCTCCTGAGAAATTACCGTTTAGAGACGATCAGATTAGAGATTTATCTTTGTGGTTGTCTCCAATTTTAAAAAAATCAAAACCACATAACGTTTTTATTTACGGAAAAGTTGGAACTGGTAAAACAACAGTTGTAAGACATGTTACGTCGCAATTAGAAAAGTTTTCAAAAGACCAACATTTGCCTTTACAAACAGTTTATTTAAATTGTAGAAATTATCAAACAAAATATACCGTTCTAGTTTTTTGTGTTCAGTTATTTTATCCTGATCAAAATTTCTTTGGTTATTCTAGATCTTTTATTTATGATAAATTTTTAACTTATATCAGAGAGAATAAAATAAATTTTGTTTTAATTCTTGATGAGGTTGATAAAGTTAAAGAAAAAGAAATAGATGATTTAATATATACTTTAACAAGAACAAATGATGAACTGGACGGAGGCTCAGTTTCAATCATAGGAATTTCAAATAATCTTTTTTTTAAAAATAACTTAGATTCAAGAACAAAAAGTACACTTTGTGAGCAAGAAGCAGTTTATCCTCCTTATAATGCCGATGAACTAAGAGACATCTTAACACAAAGAATAGATGTAGCTTTTAAAAAAGACGTTGTTAATAGTTCTGCAATCAACGCCGCAGCTGCAATTGCAGCTAAAGAATCTGGAGACGCCAGACGTGCAGTTATGTTGTTACTAAGAGCAGGAGAAATTGCAGATCTTAATAATCTAACACAAGTAACAGATAAAGAAGTTTATGATGCTAAAGAAAAAGTTGAGCAAGAAGTTATGAAAAGTATGGTTCTAACTCTTCCAGTTCAATTACAATTAGTGTTATTAGCAATTGCAGAAAGCTCTTTAAAACCAAAAGGCATTTTAGCAATTTCAGGTATGCAAAACGCAGACTCTAATGTTTTATATTCTGGAGAAATTTATGACAAATATTGTTCTCTATGTGAAAAATATTCAGAAAAAGCAGTAACCATAAGATGGTTTAGAGAATATATTACAGAACTTGAAACATACGGATTTATTTCAACAACAGTTTCTGGTAAGGGTGTTAAAGGAAATACTACTTTAATTAGGCTCGGTGTTGATGCACAAAGCATAGTTGATCTTTTAAAAACAGAATTTACAGAATGATGTGCCTTTTGGCACAATCTATTTGTTTTATATGCGTTTTTGTGTATAAGTATATTTGTGATAGCTTATGCAAGAGACAAAAAAACTTTTAGATCCAATAAGAGTAAAAATTCTTTCAGCTATGAGAAAAAAAGACGTTTTATCTCCTAACATTAGACATTTAAAAAGATTAACTGGTTTTCACAGAGCTACAATAAAATCCTCAATTGATAGTTTAGAAAAATCAAAATTAATAACAGGTTATGTTCCAGCAATTGATCCTTTTGTTGCTGGTTATGGTTTAAAGGTCTGGACGTTTCTACAAATGGATTTATCAAATGAAAGCGCAAATAAAAACTTTCAAAAAATAATAAAGACTATTCCAAACGTTTATCATTGTTCTGAAGTAATAACAGATAAAGGATACAATATATCGATTGGCTATCTTGCAAAAAGTGTTGAGGATTATTATAATAATATTCAAAGACAATATGCTACAAACTATCCTGATATTTATAATTACATAAAACAAAGAACAGTGTTTTATCTCTCTCAACCAAACTATGTTTTTAAAAGTCAAAGCGATACTTTAATTGATATTTTAGAAAAAGATTCTGGATTATAAAGATTATTATGCAAGTTGAAATATGTTATGAATTATCTGCAGGAAAGAACGCAGAGAATAAATATAAAGGCAGAAATAGATATTTAGATAAAATAAAAGGAATAGATAAAGCAATAGAAATTACAAAAACAAAAATGCAAAAAATAGAAAAACAAAAATCTAAAAAGCCAGAACTTGAAATCTTAAAAAAAGAAATTAAAGATAAAGAGTGGTTTGAGAAATTCAAATGGTTTTATACTCAAAACGGATTTTTAGTAATTGCTGGAAGAGATGCAAAAAATAACGAACAGTTAGTGAAGAAATATTTTAAAGAAAAAGACTTATATTTTCACGCAGACATTCACGGAGCACCACACACTGTTCTTTTAAATCCAGAAAAAAAAGAAATCTCTGAAATAGATAAAGAACAAGCAGCTAATTTTGCAGCAATTCATTCTTCTGCTTGGAAGAGTGGCACCTACTCTGTTGATGTTTATTCTGTAGGTTATGGGCAAGTTTCTAAATCTGCTGGTTCTGGAGAGTCTTTAGGAACTGGTGCGTTTGTTATTAGAGGTAAAAGGGATTATTATAAAAAAATAGATTTGACGTTAGTAGTTTATTTTGATTCTATTAAAAAAAAAGTAATTGTTGCTCCAATCTCAATCAATAAAGAAGGCTTTAAGGTTGTTCCAGGTAATGTTAAAAAATCAGAAATTTGTAAAATTTTAAAAGAGAAGTTTGAAAAGAAAGGGCATAAAGTGTCAGTAGATGATTTAATGAGTTTACTTCCTCCAGGGGATTGTGAACTAAAAAATTAAAGGAAAGAAAGTATGCAAGAAATAAAACTAAAAGTCTTAGAAGCAAATGAAGAGTATGTGGGTAAAGGCGTTGTAACTTTAAGCACAGCAATAAAACAAAAATTAGGGCTTGTTTCTGGAGACACAATAGAGATTAACGGAAACAGAATTACAGTTGCAAACGTTTGGCCAGAAAAAGAAATCACTGAAGAAGAAACAATAAGAATGGATCAATTTTTAAGAAAAAATGCAGATGTGGGCATTGGAGATTTTGTAACCATAAAAAAAATAAACCCAACCGTTGCAAAAAAAATAACTTTGTCTCCAAATGTTGAGTTTAACATTTTTTCTCCAAATTATGATCTCATAATTAAAAAAGCATTAACCGGTAGAGCATTTAGAGAAGGAGATAACGTTGTTGTTGGAGTTTTTGGAACAAGTGTAATTTTTACAGTTCATTTAACTGAACCAAAAGAGAGTGTTTTGTTATCTGAAGAAACTGAATTTATTGTAAGTGTTAAGCCTTTAACAAAGATTACAAAATCACAAATTTTAGGTTATGAAGATATTGGCGGGTTAAAGAAAGAATTAGAAATTATAAGGGAGATGGTTGAGCTACCTATCAAGTATCCTGAATACTTTAATCAATTAAATATTTCTCCGCCAAAAGGCATTCTTCTTTATGGCCCGCCAGGAACTGGTAAAACTCTACTTGCAAAGGCAATTTCTGCAGAACTAAAAGCTAAGTTTTTTTCTGTTGATGCTCCGCAAATTATGACTAAGTATGTTGGAGAAGCAGAAGAAAAGATTAGAAATATTTTTATTAATGCACAAAAGAATGCGCCAGCAGTTATATTTATTGACGAGATTGATGCCATTGCTTCAAAAAGAGAAGGAATGGTCAACGAAGTTGAAAAGAGAGTAGTTGCTCAGCTTCTTTCATGTATGGACGGTATTGGAGAGAGAGGAGAGGTTGTTGTTATTGGTGCAACCAATAGACAAGCAGATATCGATTCAGCTCTTAGAAGGCCAGGACGATTTGATAAAGAAATTGAAATAAGCGTTCCTAACCAGAAAGCAAGAGAAGAGATTCTTAAAATACACACAAGAAATGTGCCTTTAGATAAAGATGTTTCTCTAGGTAAAATTTCAGAAACAACTCACGGGTTTGTTGGTGCTGATCTTTCTGCTCTTGTTAAAGAAGCAGGGATTTGTGCAATAAAAAATGTAATTAAACAAATAAATCCAAATCAAGAAAATAATAAATTACTTTTCAATTTAAAAATTAAAAAATCTGATTTTGATTATGCGTTAAGTGTTATTCAGCCTTCTGCTTTAAGAGAAGTTTTTGTTGAAACTCCAAGCATTAACATTTCAGAAATTGGCGCTTTGTCTGAACAAAAAGAAATATTTAAAGACATGATAGAATTAACACTAAACAAAAAAGAAATAATTGAGAAAATGAAACTAAAAGTTCCAAGAAGCGTTTTGTTATACGGTCCGCCAGGTGTTGGAAAAACCATTTTTGTTAAAGCTTGTGCTAAAGAATATGGTTTGAATTTTATTTACATTAAAGGTCCAGAAGTTTTAAACAAATGGGTAGGTCAATCAGAAAAAACAGTAAGAGATATTTTTAAGAAAGCAAGAGATGTAAGTCCAGCGATAATTTTCTTTGATGAAATTGATTCTTTAACTTCTGAAAAAAACTTTGAAATTAATCAACCAAGAGTTCTTGATCAGCTTTTAACTGAACTTGATAATTTAAATAAAGATATAATTTTTGTTTCAGCAACAAATCGTCCAGATTTAATAGACAAGTCTCTTTTAAGAAGCGGAAGAATAGACAAGATAATTGAATTTAGAGTTCCAAATAAAGAAGAAAGAAAAGAAATTTTAGAATTGAAATTAAAAAATATTTCTTATAAAAGTTTAGATATAGATGAAATTGTAGAATTGACTGAGAATTATTCTGGTGCAGATTTAGATCTTTTAATAATTGATGCTACTCTTCTTTCTTTAAAAGAAAATAAATATAAAGAAGTGAAATTAACACAAGATCACATAATTAAAACTTTAAAAAAGATTAAACCAACAATCTCAAGAGAGCAATTAAGTTATTATGAGGATTTTAAGCAAACAAATAAGATTTTAACTTATATACAATAAAGTGAATTAATATGGGCGCAACACCAAAAACAAATTTTAGAAGAACAAAGCAAAGGCCGATTTTAAAGGCCCCAAAAATTAAAAAGAAAAAAATAGTTTCTAAATAAATCCTAAAAGAAACATAAAAAAGACAGGTATTGCAATCAATATCCCCCAAACTAAAGGATTCCATCTAATTATCTTTGCCCCATCAAGCGGACCAAATGGTATTAAGTTAAAGAAAGCAATCCACATGTTAATCATTAATCCATAACTTACAATTAGCATAGGCGCGCCAAAGATTGACATGTGGATTGCTTAACATG
>CAYWUF010000028.1:0-7160 GCA_964461425.1 uncultured archaeon
ATAAAAGAATATCTTGATGTTCCTGGAATTAAATATGATCCCAATTTAGGAATTAGAGGTTTTGATGTTTGTGTTGTTCTTAGAAGAAGAGGAGACAGAGTTAAGTTAAGAAAATATAATATTTCAAGAATTGGTAAAAAACACAAAATTGCAAAAGAAGATGCAATTGCTTTTGCAAAAGAAAAATTAAAAGCAGTGGTTGAATGAACGCAATTGATAATAACAAATTAAGTAAGACAAGTAAGGAACTCAAAAGATCCAGAAAGTGTAGATTTTGTGGTGCACAAAGAGGACTTATAAGAAAATATAATCTTTATATCTGTAGAAGATGTTTTAAAGATTATGCAGAAAAGTTGGGATTTAAAAAATTAGATTAAATTTATTAGGTGAAAACTGATGAGCTTGAATGATCCAATAGCAAACGCATTAAACAACATTAATAATGCAGAAATGGCTTCTAAACAAAATTGTAGCCTTAACCATTCAAAGTTTTTAGAAAACGTTCTAGGACTTTTGAAGAAGGAAGGGTATATTAAACAATATAAAATTATAGAAAAGAAGCCAGTTAAGCAAATTGTTGTTTATTTAGGCGGAAGAATAAATAAATGTAAGGCTGTTAAACCAAGATATCCTGCAAAGAAACAAGACTATGAGAAATTTGAAAAGTCTTATTTAATTTCCAGAGATGTTGGAACTTTAATTGTAAGTACAACACAAGGTGTTATGTCTCACAAAGATGCAAAAGAAAAAGGTCTTGGTGGAAGAATAGTAGGATATATATATTAAAAGAATGATTGATTATGAGTGACAAAAAACCAAATCAAAAAGAATTAAAAAACATAACAGTAGCTATGCCTGCAGAAGTTAAATGCGAAATAGGTTTAGATACTATTGTTTTTGAAAAGAATGGTAAAAAAATTGATTTTAAATACAATCCAGTTTATGTTCTTTTAAATAAAACTAAAGAAGGAATAGAGCTTGTATCTAAAGACAAAAAGAAAAGAACAAAAGCTGTTGTAAATAGTACAGAAAAGCACATTATCAATGCAATTAAAGGATTAGATAAAGAATACACTTATAAATTAACAATTGTTTATTCTCACTTTCCAATAACTGTTAAAGTTGAAGGAACCGAAGTTGTTGTTTCAAATTTCTTAGGTGAGAAAAAACCAAGAAAAACAAGAATACTTCCTGGCTGTAAAGTTGAAATAAAAGGTAGAGATATATTTGTTAAAGGTAATGACAAATATAAAACTGGACAAACTGCCGGAAATATTGAAAAAGTAACAAGAGTTATAGGAAGAGATTTTAGAATTTTTGATGACGGTTGTTATATTGTTGAAAAGGCAAAGCAGGAATGATTATGAGTAATGATACACCAAATTTTAGAGGGCATTTTCCTTTAACATTAAGAAGAACTAAACACAATAGAAAAGTTCAAAAATGGAGATATCCAAGAGGTATTGATAGACACATGTCTGAGAAGAAAGGTCCTCAACCAAAAATCGGATACGGTCATAAAGCTGAAGAAAAGAATTTACATCCTTGTGGATTAAAAGAATGTTTGATTAGATCAAAAACAGATCTTTTAAAATTAGAATCAACAGATCTTGCAATAAGATTTAGTGCAACTCTTGGTGAAAAGAAAAAAATTGAATTAAAACAAATTGCAAAAGAAAAAGGATTTAAAGTTATTAATCAAAACGGTGCATTTAAATGAAGTTAGATAAAATCAAAGACGTGTCAGGAACACTTCTTAAAAAAAGCAAACACAAGTTAGTTATTGATAAAAAGAAATACGAAGAAAACAAAGATTTTGTAGACAAAGCAATAACTAAACAAGATGTTAGAGAGATAATCTCTAAAGGTGTTGTTAAAAAGAAAGCAGACACAGGGCACTCAAAAGGAAGAGCGAGAGTACTTTTAGAAAAGAAAAAACTTAAAAGAAAAAGAGGACAAGGAAAGAGAAAAGGAACTCCTCAAGCTAGACAAAAGAAAAACCATTACAATGAAAGAGTAAGAGGTTTAAGAAAAAGATTAAGAGAATTAAAGAAAGAAGATAAATTAAACGGTAAAGTTTACAGTAAAATTTATTTAATGATTAAAGGTAATTATTTTAGAGGAAAGAAACATTTAGAAGAATATATTAGTGGTGACAATAAATGAATAAATCAGGACCAATATATAAAACTCAATTTAAGAGAAGAATTGAACAAAAAACAGACTATAAAAAAAGATTAGCAATTCTTAAGTCTAAAAAAGACAGATTTGTTTTAAGAATTTCCAATAGTTTAGTTAATGCTCAAATAATCAAATACGACAAAGATGGAGATAAGACAATAATTGCAGCAACATCTAAAGAACTTGTGAGTTTAGGCTATACAGGTAATTTAAAGAATACTCCTGCTGTTTATTTAACTTCACTTTTACTTGCAAGTAAAGCAAAGAAACAAAAAATAGAAGAAGTTGTTTTTGACTTAGGTGCAAGAAATTATAAATCTGGAAATAAAATATTTGCTGGATTAAAAGCAATTGTTGATGCAGGGATTACTTGTCCTCACAACGAAAAAGCTTTCCCTAAACAAGACAGAATTGAAGGAAAAGTTATTGCTGGACATTTAAAGAAACCAGTTGATAAAGATTTTATGACTGTTAAAGAAAAAATATTAAAGATGTGATGATTCTATGTGTGCATTTATACCAAGAAACAATAGAGATAAACCAAGAAGAAGAGAAAAAGAGAAAGAAAAAGTCTTTGATAAAGACTTATGGACTCCAAAAACAGACCTTGGTAGAAAAGTTAAAGCCGGAGAAGTCTCTTCTCTTGATGATGTTTTTAAATTAGGAAAAAAAATAATGGAACCAGAGATCATAGATTGCTTTATTCCAGATTTACAAATGAAAGTTATTGATGTTAAAAAAACAACAAGAGTTACAAGAGCAGGAAGACATTTTTCATTTAGAGTTTCAGTAATCGTTGGAGACGAAAATGGACACATCGGAGTAGGTACTGGAAAGAATATTGAAAGAATTATTGCTCAACAAAAAGCAATTAAAGCCGCTAAATTAAATTTAGTTCCTATAAAAAGAGGTTGCGGTTCTTGGGAATGTAATTGTTCTAAGAGACATTCTGTGCCTTATAAAGTTACAGGAAAATGTGCATCTTTAAGAGTGGAATTACTTCCAGCACCAAATGGAATCGGGCTAGCCGTAAGTGACACTATTAAACCAGTTATATCTTTAGCAGGAATTAAAGACGTTTGGTCAAGCACAAGAGGTGCAACAGACACTAAATTAAATTTTGTAAGAGCAACAATTGATGCCTTATATAAAATTTCAGAATTAAAATCTAGAGATCACGATGCAATTGTAGAAGAAAAAGAAGAAGGTAATTAAATATGTTTGCAATATTAAGAGTAAGAGGTCCTACAAAGGTTAATGTTGATATCGAGTACACGATGAAGTTATTAAGACTTACAAGAGTTAATCATTGTGTAATTTATCCAGAAGATAAAAAAATAAAAGGAATGTTATTTAAGATAAGAAATATGGTAACTTATGGAGAAATAACAAAAGACGTTTTAAAGAAAATGCTTCTTAAAAGAGGTTTTGTTTATGACGAAAAAGGAAAACTTTTAAAGTTTAAAACAAAATATACTGATGAAAAGCAATTGGATAAATTAGTAGAGGAAATAATTTCAGGTAAAATTAAAATTAACGATATAAATTTAAAACCTGTATTTAGATTAAAACCTCCAACAAAAGGATATGACAGAAAAGGAATTAAAAAGACATTTAAAGAGGGTGGAGTTCTAGGTTATAGAGCAGACCACATGGATAAATTGCTTTTAAAAATGATTTAAATTCGTGAATATTTATGAGTAGAACAAAAGTAGATAAATTAAGAGGAAAGAGAACTCACGGTCATGGTAATACCAAGAACGCAAGAGGTTCAGGGTGTACTGGTGGAAAAGGTAGAGCTGGATCAACCAAACACAAGTTTACAAAATATTATGTGGATTTCGGACAAAGAATTTATTTAAAACCTAAAACTAAATTAAAGACAATAACTTTAGAAGCATTGTCTGAAATGATAAAAGATAAAACAGAAATTAATTTAAAAGAAATGGGTTATGATAAGATTCTTGGAAAAGGAAAATTATCTAAACCGATTACAATAAAAAATGCACTTGTAACAGAAGTTGCAAGAGAAAAAATTGAATCTGTCGGGGGAAAGATTGAATGAGTTTCTTTGATGGCCTTTTAAGGGCGTTACCTAGTGTTAAGGATCCTGTAAAGGTTCCAACAACAAGACAAAAATTACTTTGGACTTTGATTGTCTTAGTAATTTATTTCATGCTTGGAACAATAACTTTAATTGGTATCGCAAATAGTCAACAGCTTGGTTTTTATCAAACAATTTTAGCAAGCGACATAGGTACATTAATTACTCTTGGTATTGGTCCAATAGTTTTAGCATCAATTATCTTGCAATTACTTGCAGGAGTAAAGATTATTAATTTTGATTTTTCTAATCCAAAAGAAAGAGCAAGATTTTCAGGCACACAAAAATTGCTTGCAATTGTTTTGTCTTTAGTTCAAGCTTTTATTTATGTTAAATTTGGAATGTTAACTCCATCAACAGGAATGCTTTGGATCGTGGTATTACAAGTTTTCATTGGTGCAATGATTGTATTGTATCTTGATGAAGTTGTAAGTAAATATGGTATTGGTTCAGGAATTGGTTTATTCATTGCAGCAGGAGTTTGTCAATCAATAATTTGGAGAATTTTTAGTTTTCCTACAAGAGATTATGTGGGTGGATTATTATTCCAAGGAATATCTCTTTTGGCAAGTGGTTCTACAATTGAATTTTTGTCCTTAGTGATATTGCCAATTTCATTTACAATCATAGTTTTTTTAGCAGTAGTTTATGCAGAAAGTGTGCATGTTAATATTCCTTTAACAGTTGGAAGAAGTGGAATGGGCGCAAACTTTCCAGTTAAACTTATGTATGTTTCAAATATGCCCGTTATTTTAGCTGCAACATTATTTGCTAATGTTGCTTTATTTGCAGCACTTGCAAAAAACACAGCTGCAGCAAATATTTTAATTCCGTTGTCAAATTTTTTGACCGCGCCTCATGAACTTTTACAAACTGCAATCATTGGTGGTGCAACTTGGGGCATGTTTCTTCATGCTTTAGGGTATGCTCTAGTGTTTGTTGTTGTTTGTGTAATTTTTGGAAAGTTCTGGGTTGAAGTTGGTGGTCAAGGCTCAGAAAATGTTGCAAACCAATTACAAAGATCTGGAATGTCAATTCCTGGTTTTAGAAGAGACGAGAGAGTTTTAGTTTCTGTCTTAAACAGATACATTCCAACAATAGTAATCTTGGGGTCTATCTTTGTTGCTCTGTTAGCAGTTTTAGCAGATGTCACAGGGGCAATAGGAACAGGAACAGGGATACTTTTAACAGTTGGTATTGTTTATAGATTTTATGAACAACTTGCAAAAGATCAGTTGTTTGAGTCAGGTAATTTCTTAAAACAAATGTTAGGTAAATGATAAATTATGAATATTCCGTTAATAGATAAGTGGGTTGATTTGATTGTTATTGCAATCGTTTTTGCAGTGACAAACAGATTGATACAACATCTTTTTGGAAACCCTAAAGAATATTTCTTTGTTAAAAGAAGAAATAAAGAAATTCAAGAAGAAATGAAAGTTTTAATGAAGGAAAATAAATACACAGAAGTTCAAGTAAAACAAAAAGAAGCATTTAGTTTAATGTCAAGACAATTTAAGTCTTTATTTAAAACAATGATTCCTTTGTTGTTTTTGTCTTTGCCTTTCCTTTATGTTGTTAATAGATTTTATGGTCCGTTACAGTATATTGTAACAACATTTCCATGGAGTTTTGACTTGTATGGTTTTTGGACATTCTTTATAATGACATTTATACTTTCAATAATATTAAATAATCTTTATGATAAATTATTTGAAAAAAAATACGCAGATTATGTTCCTGCAGATTATAAGAAATAATTTAATTTATAAATAAATACATATATAATATATATAATGGTGAAAAAAATATGCCTAATCCAAATCAAAAATTTAAAAAACACAAAAGTACAAGAACGCCTAATGCAAAGGTTTCAAGAGTAATAGTTAAGAAGAAAACTTCTAATCACAAGTGTGCTGTATGTAAAAAAACATTGCACGGTATGCCTCACGGAAAGAGAGCATTTGAAGTAAAAAAATTAAGTAAGACACAAAGAAGACCAGAAAATTTACTTTCAAGTATTTTGTGTCCTGAATGTAGACAAATAGCATATCAAGAAGCAGTAATGTTTAAAAATAATTTAAAAGATGAAAAAGATTTAGATTTAAGATATGTTAAATATATAAAAATGATAATGAAAAAAATTGAGTGATTATTTATGGGTTTATTAAAAGTTGGTAGTAAATGCACTATCATGCAAGGAAGAAATTTCGGAAAAAAAGTAGTTGTCGACAGTGTTGATGATAAATTTGTATATTACAAAAATAAAGACAAAACTGAAAAGATCGGAATACTACATGTTTTCCCTCTAGAATAAATTTAAATGTGAAATATTTATGGCAAAAAAACAAGATAAGAGTAAAGCAAAAACAAATACTCCTAAAAAGAATAATAAAGGTAAAGCTTCAGCAGGTAAGGTTTTAAAAGTTGAGAGATCAACACCGCAAGCAGATAAGTTAAAAATGTCAAAGGCAAAGCCAAAGCCAAGTCATTTTAATGCAGTAAAAGAAGGCGCAGATTTTAAGCAGATTGTTAGAATTGCAAACAGAGATGTTCCTGGATATATGTCTATTGCTGATGGATTAAATTTGATTTACGGTGTTGGAAAAAGAACAAGTAAAATTGTTGAAGATTTATTCATAAAAAAATATAAAAAAGATATAAGTAAAGTTGGTCATTTATCTGAAGAAGATATTCTTAATATTGAAGATATGATTATAAATTTAGATAAACATGTGCCTGCTTGGTTATTAAATAGACCTAGAGAGAGATCTGGTAATCAAGCACAATATATCATGGCTGATTTAAAGCTTACTGAAAGAAAAGAACTTCAAAGACTTGGAAAAATAAAAAGTTATAGAGGTTTAAGATTACA
>CAYWUF010000029.1:0-6911 GCA_964461425.1 uncultured archaeon
TTTCTATTTTAAATATAGATAAATTAAATGAAGAAATATTAAATAATCCAGATTGTCTTTTAGATACAGAAGTAGCAACTATTTCAAATCTATTATTAAATTACACAAGTAAAAAAGAAATATAAACATTGTTTTTTCTTCTAAAAACACTCTCTTTTTATATATAATCTAACATATATTATATATGCAATTAAGTAAGTCTAAACCACTTTCTTGGTTTACAGAAATTTTTACAGATAGTTATTTTAGAACACATATATTTTCTACAATATTTATCTATACCATTTTATTTACAATCTTAATTGCATTAATTAATGAGATAAAAATGTTTTCATTTTTGTCTTTTGGCAAATTTATTTTAAAGGTAATTTTTTCTGTATTGATTATTTATTTAATAAAATTATTTTTTGAAAAATATAATATATAAAAAGGAAAAAATATGACTCTAACAACAGATGAAAGATTAAAATTAATTAAAGAAGTTAGTGCAGAAATAATTGGCGAAGTAGAATTAATTGAACTTTTAAACTCTAATAATCCAATTATTGCATATGATGGTTTTGAACCATCTGGAAGAATCCATATTGCTCAAGGATTAATGAGAGTAATAAATGTAAATAAATTAACTAAAGCTGGAATTCATTTTAAGTTTTGGGTGGCAGATTGGTTTGCATTAATGAACAACAAAATGGATGGCGATTTAGAAAAAATTCAAACTGTTGGAAAATATTTTGTTGAAGTTTGGAAAGCATCAGGAATGGATATGACTAATGTAGAATTTTTGTGGGCTTCAGAAAAAATGAATCAAGAATATTGGTTAATGGTTTTAAAAATTGCAAGACTTAATACTGTGGCTAGAATTACAAGATGTTCTCAAATAATGGGAAGAACTGATAAAGATGAACTTTCAGCAGCACAAATTTTTTATCCATGTATGCAAGCAGCAGACATTTGGAATTTAAAAGCAGATGTTGCTCAACTTGGAATGGACCAAAGAAAAGTTAATGTTCTTGCAAGAGAAACTTTTCCTAAATTAGGGCTTAAAAAGCCAATTGCGATACATCATCATATGCTTATGGGATTAACAGAACCAAAAACAGAAGGGTTAGAAGGTGCTGAAGCAGCAATTGCTAAAAAAATGTCAAAATCAAATCCAGATTCTGCGATTTTTATGACAGATACTACCGAAGAGATAAATAGAAAATTTAAAAAAGCCTATTGCCCTGAGGGTGTTTTAGAAGATAATCCTGTTTTAGAATATTGTAAATATATAATTTTTGAAAAAATAAAAGACGGAACTTTAAAAGAATTTAAAGTTGAAAGACCAGAGAAATTTGGCGGGGATGTAACTTATAATAACTACAAAGATTTAGAAAAAGATTTCATAGAGAAGAAACTTCATCCAATGGATCTAAAAACATCAAGTTCAAAATATATTGATGAATTATTAGAACCAGTTAGACAACATTTTCAAACAAACAAAGAAGCAAAAGAGCTTTTAGAGAAAGTTAATAGTTATATAATAACAAGATAGGTATTTAAACACAATCGTTCTATAATATATAACAAACGTTATAAAAAATAGAACAATTATGTTAGAAAAATTATTCAATTCAAAGGCAAGATTTGAAATCTTAAAATTATTATTATTTAACAAAGATAAAGAATTTCATTTAAGAGAAATATCAAAAATAACTAAACTTGCATCATCAGTTGTTTTTCATGAATTACAAAATTTAAAATTATTAAATCTAATAACTTATGAAAAGAAAGCAAATTTAGCAATCTGTTCAATAAATGAAAATAATCCGATAATTCAAGATTTGAAAAATATTTTTATTAAAACAGATTTAGTAGGTGAATTAATTACACAAAAACTAAAAGAAAAAGTAAAATTTTGTTTAATTTATGGTTCTTTTGCAAAAGGCACAGAGACAAGTAGAAGCGATGTTGATTTATTAATTATTTCAGAAATGGGTGAAGAAGATTTATTAAATATAATAACTTCTCTTGAGAAAGAAACTAATAGAGAGATTAATTATATTTTATGGAATGAAAAAACATTTATAAAAAAAGCAAAAGACAATCATTTATTAAAAACAATAAATTCAGATGAAATAATTATGTTAATTGGAAAAGAAAATGAATTCAGAAATGCAATCAAGTGATTATTGGGAAGAAATAGAACTGGATAGTAGATTAGTGAATCAAACTTTAGATCATGCAATAAAAGATATAGAAACTGCTAAAAAGATGGATTTAGAAGAATGTGATTGGGCGTATGCAATTGCTTATAATGGATTGTTACAAGCAGGAAGAGCATTGATGTATTTAAATAAAGTGAGACCTAAAGGGCAAGCAAAACATTATGCTGTCGTTGAATTTTTAAGAAAAAATTATTTAGAAAATTTAGATTTAAAAGAAGGAATAAATTATTTAGATAGAAGTAGAAGAAAAAGACACCTTGTAGTGTATGAACAAAGAGGAATTATTAGCGAAGAAGAAGTAAGCTATTTAATTGCTGTTGCGGAAAAATTTATATCTAAAATAAAGAAAATAATAAAAGGATAATTATGTCAGAAGAAATAATAAAACAATTAATTTTAGAAAATGCTGTAAAGTATAAAGGAAAAGCAGATAAGAAATTTGTATTTGGCGCGATCTTAGCTAAATTTCCAGAATATAAAACTAAACAACAAGTATTGCACGATATCTTGGACGAACAATTATCCGAAATTAACTCTTTGGGTATAGAAATCCAAAAACAAATGCTTGAGAAAATCAATCCAGATTTTTTTGAAAAGAAAGAAAAGGTTGATAGAAATATTTTTGGGTTTTTAAATATTAAAGAAGGAGATAAAGTAATTAGTGCTTTTCCTCCAAGTCCAGAGAAATACTACCATATAGGTCATGCAAAAGCTATTCTTCTTAACTATCTTTTATCTCAAAAATATAATGGAAAATTTTATTTAAGATTTGAAGACACTAACCCTGAAAATGTTCTTCCAGAGTTTTATGACATTATGCTTGAAGACATTGCTTGGCTTGGAGTAAAATGGGATCAGGTGCAATATGCTTCTGATCATTTAGATCTTTTTAAATCTTATGCAGAAAAATTAATTTTAGAAGATAAAGCCTACATGTGTTTTTGTTCTGCAGAAACAACTAAAGACAAAAGAGCAAAAGGAGAAGAATGTTCTTGTAGAAATCATTCTCTTGAAGAAAATTTAAAGTTTTGGAAAGAATTTTCAAGTTATCCTGAAGGCAAAGCTGTTCTTCGTTTAAAGATTGATATGACACATAAGAACAATAGGATGAGAGATCCAACAATCTTTAGAAGAATAGATAAATCTCATCCAAGAGTTGGTTCTAAATATAACATCTATCCTATGTATGATTTTCAAAATCCGATAATGGATGGTTATTTTAATATTACTCATAGATTAAGAACTGTAGAGTTTGAGATGGCAAGTGAGTTACATCATTACATAAGAGAAATTTTAGGTCTTTATGATACTTACACTTATGAATATTCAAGAATGAATTTAGAAGGAATGGAATCAAGTGGAAGAGTAATAAGAGAGAAAGTAAATTCTGGAGAACTAATTGGTTGGGATGATCCAAGTCTTCCAACATTAAGGGCTTTAAAAAGAAGAGGATTTACTCCTGAAGCAATAACTCAAATGGTTGTTGAAAGTGGAATTACAAAATCTGCAGGAGCGACATTAACTTGGGATACTTTAATAAAATACAATAAAAGAATATTAAATGATTCTTCTAAGAGATTTTTCTTTATCAAAGATCCAATTGAAGTTGAAATTTCTGATGATTTAAATAAAGAATTTGATTTAGAGCTTCATCCTAACTTAAGTTTAGGAAAAAGACACTTTAAATCTAATGGTAAATATTACCTAGAAAAAGAAGATGTTGATTCTTTTAATGATAAAACACTAGTAAGATTGATGGATAATATAAATTTCATATTTGATAAAAACACAAATTCAGGAAAATTCCATTCAGAGAAATATATAAATTTTAAAGACTATAAAGAAGATAAAAAAATAATCCATTATCTTCCTGTTGATAAAAGCCAATTAGTTAAAGTTACAATATTTATGCCTGATCATAAATTGTATGACAGTTTTGCTGAAAAAAATATCTCTGTTTTAACAGTTGGAGAAATTATCCAATTTGAAAGATTTGGATTTTGTAGATTAGATTCAATTACTGAAAATAATGGCGAAAAAATCTATAATTTTTGGTTTACACATTAAAAAAGGAGAAATATAAAATGTTACAAAAAATAAATGAAGAAGTATATAAAGTATCATGTGATTCAAATATATATTACATAAAGCCCTTAGATCTAGTAATAGATACAGGCAATTTTCAAGAAAAAGCAATTGTTGAAAGAGAACTTGCAAGTGTTGTTGATTTATCTACAATTAAAACTGTGATTTTTACTCATCTGCATTATGACCACATAGGAAATTTTAATATATTTCCAAATGCTAAGTTTTATGCACATAAAGAAGAAATCACTTATTTTGAGCAAAATAAAGAAGGAGCGGTATTAAATCCAGTAATTGTTAAAAAATTCACACCAAAGTTGATAAGTGTTGCGAGATTGAAATTACCAAAGAGATATGAAATTATTCACACACCAGGACACACTTGTGGGTCAATCTGTGTTTTAGATACTCAAAAAAAGATATTATTTTCAGGAGACACTCTTTTCTATGACGGACACGGCAGAGTAGATCTTCCAAGTTCAGAGCCACAGAAAATGGAAAAAAGTTTAGATATAATTGGCGATTTAGATTTTGAATTACTTTGTCCAGGACATGATTATTAAGGTCATTTTTTTAATGCCTTTTTAATAGATTTAAGTCCATATTCTATTGACAGAGTATCCATGTTTAATGGAACTTTATTATCTTATAATTTTTCTAAAAACTCTCTATAAGCTAATCCAGCCATCTCTGCGCCACCAGAAATATTAATTTTATTATTCTTATATTCTTCTATTGCTTTTTTAATTTTCATAAATATATATGGTTTTCTAAATATATATTTGTTTCTATTTAACAACAATCTTAAATTTCTTTAATTCTTTTTTTAGTTTTTCATAATCTCCAGTAAAGTGTATGGTGTTTATTCCAAGTTCTTGTGCAGGATATATATCGTCATAAACATTATCTCCAATCATTATTATTTCTTTTGGATTTGAAACTCCACTTAGTCTTTGCATCTCAAGAAAAAGAACTGGATCTGGTTTAATAGTGCCTAGTTGGTAAGAAAATATAGGATGATCAACATAATCCATTAAAGGGGTGTCTTGTTCAACAATTTGTCTAATAAACACAGAACTGTTAGTAAGTAGTCCAATTTTAATGTTTTTATCTCTAAGTTGTGTAAGTAAAGGTATTGTAAAATCATAAAGTGCAATATGTGTTTCTGCTTTGCCTCTTATAGCAATTGCTTTCATAATGTTAACTTTACTTGGGTTAATCTTAAGTTCTCTTAACAACTCCATATAAGCATCAAACTCAGTTTCCCAAATTTTTGTCTGAATAACTTTTTCAAATATTTTAACTACTTCTTCATGCGGTCTATTGATATTAAATGCTTTTTCAAGTTCTCTAGTTGCCCCTAAAGGATAGGCTTCTCTCTGGGCAAGAGTGTGCCATAAATCAAAAATTATTAGTTTAATCATATAAGAGTTATTTACTAAATGTTTTTAAATATTACAATACCTATTTAAAAATAATTTGTTCTTATATTTATTACTACTTAAAAAATATGATCAAAAATGCCCACAAGAATAAAAAAAGAATCACTAGAAATTTCCTGGCAAGCAGAGTTATTAACTCAAGCACATAATGGAAATATTAAGGATATTTCTGAGATTTTACCATTGATTACTCCTGGAGAAGATTTAAGGATTGGTTTAGATAATATTCTTGATGGCCAAACTGGTGCTTTAATTGTTATAGGTTTTAATGAAATTCTTAAAGAAATAACAAAAGCAGGTTTTAATCTTGACATCCCTTTCACTCCTGAAAAGATGTTTGAACTTGCAAAAATGGATGGCGCGATTATTATTTCTAATGATTTATCTAAAATCTTATATGCTAATTGTCATTTAATGCCAGATAGACACCTAGAAACAACTCAAACAGGTATAAGACACAGAAGTGCAGAACAAACAGCTAAACAAACTAATCTTCCAGTTATTGCAGTTTCTAAAAGAAGAGGATTAATTACTTTATTCTATAAAGAACAAAAATATGTTCTTCAAGAATTAGAATTGTTAATTGTTAAAGCCAACCACAGTATTAATGCTTTAAGAGGATATAGAGAAAGAATTGATTCGGTATTAGATGTTTTAACCTATAATGAACTAAATAATCCTGCTTCTTTTGTATTATTAGAGGAATCATTAAGCGTTATTCAAAAGATCTTATATTTTTATAGACACAGTCTAGAATTAGACAGAATGGTAATTGAGCTTGGAGATCAGGGAAGAGATATTGTTCAAAGTATGTATGAGTATGAATATGGTTTAGATGAGATTCTCTCATTAATTCTTCAAGATTATTCTGAAATTGCAACAACTAAGGAAAAAGCAGATTCTTTAGTTTCTGAACTTAAACTTTTAGATTTAAGGTCAATTTCAGACATTAAGAAACTAGCTCTTTTAACAGAGATTCCAATTTTTAAAACTCCAGAAGAAATAAAGAAATTTCCGAGAGGTTATAGAATATTTTCTAAGATTCCTAAGGTTAAAAGAAAAACAATAGATAAATTAATTCAATCAAAGAAATGTATTGCAGATATTTTAAAATCAAATGTTGAAGATATATCTATTTCTGCAGATATTGACTTAAATACAGCAAAATATATTAAAT
>CAYWUF010000030.1:0-5110 GCA_964461425.1 uncultured archaeon
AATCAAAAGGCTTTAGATTGTATATAAAATAATTTAATCCTTCAGAAAAATAAACATTTGAATAACCACTAGTTTTCTGTGCTAAACCATAAAGTAACTTAGAATAAATATCGCTATTTGTTCGGGATGTTTTGAAATTGTCAAACGAAGAAATATATTCTTCAAGAGTTATTTGATAATGAGTGTGATAATCTCTTGCTTTATAATAATTAGAACTTAAAATTTCTTGCATTATTCTTTCAAATTCTAAATCACTTACTGCTGGTTCATTATTTACTAAATCAAGAATTGTTAGTTTTTGATATTCCTCAGGGATTAAATTTAAAACGGCTATTGAAAAATCCAATGATTCGTTTATTGAAGTATTTGTAGATAAGTCAGAAAAATCAGACAAATCATATTCTAAATAAGTGCTAACTTTTGAAATAAGATTATTCTTTCCTTTTCTATATTTTGTTGAATCTATTTCAACATAATCTTTATTGTTTATTGCATCTAATTTCTTAGAAACTGCAATTCTAAATTGATCTTGATCTATATAATATTGCCCATAATCAAAAAGATCAGAAGGAATGTTATTATTCCATTCAAAATACAATCTATCAAAGCCAAATAACTTTAAAGACTCGTTAGTAAAACCCTGTATTCTTGAACCATCAGGAGAAAGACAAATGTTTTCTTTCTTACTTAAATATTCCGAAATTGGTTTCTTTTCTTCTTCAAAAATAGAAACTCCACAACTTGAGAATCCATTTTCATTAACCCCATAGTCTTTAATACGACAATAAGGACAATAGAATTCTATAAGGTTTTTATTAATTTGAAATAAAGTATATTTATTAAAATTCTCATAATTTAGTTGTAAAATATTAGTACTATATATTCCACTAACTTTTTGATTATTATCTAGTTCTATTATTTGTAAAGAAATATTTTCTAAATTAGAATCAAGGTTCAATTGAATTTTATTTTCTCTTATTATCTCTTTATTAATCTTTAAATACTTTATAGAGGTGTTAACTTCAATCGTTGAAGAAAAGACCGCTACAAATTGAGTCATTAAAGGAATTTGATTAGATTGAAAAGAATCAATAATCAAGTAAATCTCTTCTGTAGAATCAGATAAACTTAATTTTAATTCTAAGCTTTTATCTTTAGATGCTTCTTCTAAAGAATTATTAATTACATATGTCTTTCCTTGATTAAAAGAATAAATTCGTTTTTTAGTGTTTAATTCTGATTTTAGGAAATAATGCGAAATATTTAAACGTTTATAATTAACTGGATCATTAACAGAAAAAGACGAATTTTGATCAAAAGAACTAAAGTCAATAGCAACATCTTGTGTTTCTTCTTGTTCTGTTTCTGGAAAAATTGTCGAATCTAAAGAAATGTCTAATTCTCCTTCTGTGCCATTGATTGCCAAAGGAACAATAACTGAATTAATTTCTGTGTCTGCAAAGATTAATGGTAACATTGCAATTATTAGATAAATTATTAGTATTTTTTTAAAGATCATATTATTATTCACTTATTTTAGATATATAATATATAATATAAAAGAATATATAAACTTTTCATAAAACTAGCTTAAATTTCTATTACTTTCTTTAATTTCTACAAAGTTTCGCAAAGTTTCACTAAAAGTATTTAAATAGAAAAAATCATAAGTTTTGTATAAGCAAATGATTTAATGTCAACACCATTAAATCCCCTTTAAACAAAAAAGCGAGGTGAAATAAAAATGAAGAAATTACAATGTCCCATGATAAAACTTAGACAATTAGTTTTGGCTATTTTTATTTACCTTGCTATTGTTGGAGCTATATTATTTACAATATTAAGAATAAAAACAAAAATTTAGGAGATGAAAAATATGAATGAAAAAAAAATAATTAACTACGCTATTGCAATATTTGCACTAACTATTTTTGCACTTGCAATTGCACCAAAACTTTTTGCTGAAGGAACAAACAACACAACAACATATAAATTAGATATTCCTTGTGCTATAGACAGAACACAAATAGTTATACCTAATAGATTTGATGAAGATTATACAGGGCATTATAAAGCTAAATGTAATTCAAATGCTTATTTAAATTCAGAAACAGGAGAATATCATTTAAAGAAAAATGAAGGTTATTATTTAAATATAGAATTAACTAATGATTCTTTAAACAAAATAGACCTTTCTGAAATTGATTCAGTAGTTTTAGATTTTTACAAAGAAGATAATGATCAATCTTGTTTTACTAGAAAAATGACTCCAGTATATAATGACAATACTAGATTCGCAGCAAAAATTAGTTATGTAAAAGACAATGATTCTCACGAATTTGGACAAGAAAACATGACTGGATTTATTGATTCTTGTGAAGTGGAAAAACCAATTACTTTTAACCTAATAATTACTTTAAAAACTGGAGAACAAATGTCGACAAGTAATGTTGGATCAATAAAAACAATTGTTTTAGATTCAGATAATTCAAATATAGTTGCCGAAAATGCAAGATCTAAAGCTCAAGTTAGAAATCAAATAAGTGAGAAATCACTTGCTGAAAAGCCACTTGCAGAAAAACCAAAAGAACAACTAACAACAAGATCAGAAATTAAAATAAAAGATTCAGAATTGTTCTTAACTACAGAAAATACCACTCAAAAAATGATTCAGATAAATGAAATATTTAAAGAAAATAAAATTAATTCAGAAAAAGTAGTTGGAGATATAATTCTTGACACAGAATTTGGAAAAGTAGAGTATGTTTTTGAAGTTAAAGAAAAAAGGAAATTGTTTGGTTTTATTCCAATTGGAGAAAAGATTGTAGAAAGAAGAATATCTGCAATTAGAGAAATTAAAGAATAGTTTCTTTTTTTAAAATAAATTAGCTTTAAATATATGTTTGTAATATAATATTAGTGAATTAACATGATTAAAAAACAAATCTTGATTTTATTTGCTTTCTTGTTTATTGTTAATTGTGTTTTTTCACAAAATATTGTTTCACAAGACATAGAAATTACTGCTAGTGAATTTGACACATATAAAATTAAAGAAAGTCTTAAAATAGTTGATTTAAACAACACAACTATAGAGCTTTTGATTGTTCCTAGTTATGATTTAATTGTAAGGATTAATGGACAAAGACACAATTCAATTTTTTACAATACTGAAATGTTAACTATTAACTTAGAAAAAGACTTAAAAGAAATAAATGTAGAAATAATTTATTTAACTGATTATTACACTAGTAAAAATAATAGCATATGGAAAATTTATTATAATTCTAGAAATTTACAAAATATAAATACTTTAAAAATCACTCTTCCAAAAGAATCTAAAATTAAAGAAATTCCAGCACTCTCTTCTGCTCAAGTAGTTAATGGACAAATGGTGCTTTCTTTTAAAGATATTAAAGAGATAAATATTGATTATGAACTAAACACAAAAAAAGCTAAAAATAATTATTATCTTTTAATTGCATCTCTTTTTGTTTTTGTTGGCGGTTATTTAATTGTTAGAAAACCAAAATTAAAGAAAGAAACTAAAAAAATAAAAGCAAGAGATTTACTGTTAGGACTAAATGAGAACGAACAAAAAATTATAAGGATTATTATGGAAAATGAAGGACAATCACAAAAGATAATCACAGTAAAAAGTTTCTTGCCTAAAGGTACAGTTTCAAGAAATATTAAAAAACTTATAGATAAAGGATATATAGAAATAAAAAAATACGGAGTAAGTAATAAACTTTTCTTAGGAGAAGTATTTAAAAAAGGTGAAAAAAATGAATAAAAAAATAGTAATTGAAATAGTTATAGTAATTGCTTGTGTTATAGGTATTGTTGCTGGCTTTTTGCTTTTTTCTGAAAAGAACACTACAGAAATTGCAAATCCTGCATCCGTTAATTGTATTAATCTGGGGGGCGTCTTAGAAATACAAACAACAGAATTAGGAGAATACGGCATTTGTACATTTGATGACGGCACTCAATGTGAAGAATGGAAACTTTACAAAGAAGAATGTTTTAAAGGGCAATATCCTATAACTCCAGATAAATTTTGCACTTTAGAATATATGCCTGTTTGCGGAGTTAATGGAGTAACTTACGGAAATACTTGTATGGCAGATAACGTTCCAATATTTAAAGAAGGAGAATGCTAATTTATTTGTTTTAACCAAGGATCTGAAAGATACATTCTTTTATTTTTAAGATCAATAAATAAATTTCTTATCAGAATATCATCTATTTTATTGTTTTTTTCTAAATGTAATATTTTATGATTATTTTTTTCTAAATCTTCATTTATTGTTTCTTTAAGTTCTTTTAATTTTTTTATTGTTTCTTGTTCTAATGTTTTAGAAATCAGTCCTTTTTCTTTTGCGGCTTTAAATCTCATAAGAGAGGTAAAATCATAAAGTATAAAACTCTTACGAGCGGTTATATCTTCATAAGCAAAATAAGCAGGAATTATTTTTAGTTTATATCCTGAAAATGACACTGGTTTCTTTCTTAAATAAAATTTAATAAAATTAAGAGCTATTATTTCATTAACACCTGTTGCACCCATTAAAAAACTAGGATTAAATGATCGGTCTTTATTAGAATTAACTTCTTTTATAAAAAAGGATCTTTTTTCTCCAGATTTGGATTTAATTAGGATTGTATAAGTGGCTGAATTATTTGAAAAAGGATTTTTATTTATTGATTTTCGTATAACTAAACTAAAATCACTAATTTGTTTTTTTATTCTTAAAGAACTTGGGCTTCTTAATACAGATAAAATTTCTGAAATAATTTCTCTAGGATATTGCTTTTTAAGTTCAATAAAAGAAGAATATTTAGCTAATCTTTTCCCGCCCTTACTTTCTCTTAAAAGTAATCTGTTTGGTATTTTTTTAATCATATAAAATCATGAAAATAAAAATAAAAGATAGAAAATTATCTATCTTTCCATGCAACAATTCCTTGTATTATTGCTTGAGCCACTGGTATTAATACCCAACCAAGTATTGGAATAAGAACTAACCCAATAGGTATTAATGTTAACCAGCCAGGATAATTTCTTTGTACATATATTCTCCACATTGCAATTATTAACAATACA
>CAYWUF010000030.1:5210-6617 GCA_964461425.1 uncultured archaeon
AAGTATTTGAAAACATTTTGTTTTATCCTCCGTAATTTTATAGAAATATATAAGTCTTTTGTATTTATATATGTTTCTTTAAACTGGTTTTTATAAAAAATAAAGAAATTAGAGAAAATTATTTCTCTAAATAAATTGTTTGAGAAGGTAAAGCAAAACTAATCTTTTGTTTTTCAAATTCTTTTTTAATATTAGTATTTATCTTATCTTTAACTTCTAAGTATCTAGCATATTCTTTTTCTGTAATCCAATACATAACTCTAATATTTAAAGAAAAATCTCCAAAAGACTCAAAAGCAATAAAAATAGTGTCTTTCTCTACAGATGTATTATTAGCAAGTATTTTTTTTATAATGTCTTTTGCTTTTTCTAATTTCTTTGTTTCAGTTGAATAAACAACACCTATTGTAAAATTTTCTCTTCTTGCTCTCCTTTCTGATATGTTTTCAACAGCAGAATTGGATAAATTTCTATTAGGCACAACAATTAAAGTATTGTCAAAGGTTCTTATTCGCGTAGATCTTATTCCTATTTCTTCAACTGTACCTAGCCCATCTGATGTCTTTAATGTATCTCCCATTTTAAATGGTTTCTCTACGAAAACTACAACCCCATATAAAAAGTTTTCTAAAATGTCTTTTGAAGCAAGTGCTACAGCTAAACCTCCAATACCAAGCCCAGCAAGTAACGCACTTATATTATATCCGAAATTAGATAAAACTAATAAAACAGCAACTACAAACCATATTAATTTTACAACCCCCTTAAGTAAAGGAATCATCTGATCATCATATTTAGATTCTGTTTTTTTTGCATAAACTTCTAAATATTCTTCAATTATACCAATACAAAATTTAATCAAAAATAAAGTTACTGCAAAAACATAAATAACAAAAGAAAAACCCTTTATAAAATTTGTAAAACCTTGAGAAACAGTTAAAAATTTAAAACCTATATTAAAGAAAATAGTAACAATTAAAATTCTAAAAGGTAAAGGTTTTGCAAGAATATTTGCTAGAATGTCGTCTATTTTATTTTTAGTGTGTTTTGTTATTTTTTGTAAAATATTTCTACTTAATAGAATTAAAACCCAACTAACTAATAAACCAAAAGCAATATAAAATAAAAACCAAAAATAATTATTTAAACTATTCCCAAAAAATACTGTATTTAGAATCATAATATCACCATTTAAATAATTGCTAAGGGCAGGATTCGAACCTGCGAAGCACTAAGCACCAGATCTTGAGTCTGGCTCCTTTGACCGCTCGGAAACCCTAGCACAACTGCTCGCCCAGTTGACAGGCGATAGATTATAATTACGATTGATTACATTTACTAAAATACAAAATTTTTTCTTTTTCTTAAGATATATCAATCATTCTTATTTAATATATATTTTATAGA
>CAYWUF010000031.1:0-6560 GCA_964461425.1 uncultured archaeon
GATTTTGAAAAGGGCGTTTTGCTATATACAGACGCTAAGGGAAAATTACAAGAAAAATATTATCTCAATCTAAACGTTCCAGAATATGTTTTCAAAATAACTAGCACCACTTAGGGTCTATTGGTTTAATTAATTCTCTTGCTAAATTTGTTGCATAGTTGCCTTTATCTAGAGTAAACGACATCGTTAATTTTAAAGAACTTATAAACTCCTCTTGATTCTTATCGTCGATTTCTATTTCTAAAAGTTTTAAGTCATAAACTGGAATTCTTATTGGTCTGTAATCGCCTTTACTTGAAAAGACAGAGTGGTCGTTATTAAAAAAGTCTTGAAGATTTATCCCCTCTTTGTCCAAGATATAGTGTTCTATTTCTCCAGCAACACCTTGACTAAACTGAGATGAAAACCCAAACAAAGGTATTGCAACCTCTCCGTTTAAGATTGTGTCCCCATCAATCGTTTCTGTTCCAAAACCTCTTTTTATTCTTTCAGTAATTATTTCATTAAACAAATAAGACTGATATGCGTGAATAAAAAGATACTGAATGGCTTTAGGTAAAACCTTAAAAGCACCTAGATAGTCCTCAGGGTGATTAGAAAGATAATTTAAAATTGGAGATTCATAACCAGACCTTGAAGGAAATCTTCTTGCATGCTTTCCAAAATTCAAATCTTCTTTTAGTTCTTGACGAGCTTTTGTAATTTCTTCGTTTTCAAACTCTTGTGTTTCTGTTAAATATAAAAGAATTGCGTCTTTATAGTTTCTTTGAATTATTAATTTTCCTACTCTGTGAGTAATGTCTCTTAAACCACCAAATCTCTGCTCTCCAAAATAGTTTATTAAACCTGTTTTATTTATTTGCTTTGAAAACTCTGCATATAGTTCTTTTAGTTCTTCAAAAGATTGCCCTTGAATCTTTCTAATTGTAATTGTAAATTTATTTTGCTTTAAATCGCCAATGTCTATTCTTTCTCTTGCCCACACCGGGTTGTAAATCTTAATATTTTTAAAATAAAGTTTAGAAATTCTTTCTTTACTTGGTTCAAAAATAGAAATCCTTTGAACAGTCATTGCTCTTTTATCTTTTAAACCAGCATAACCTATTCTTCTTTTACTTGTTCTTAAAAATCTAGAAATCTCATTAATTGCTGACGTTGTTGAATAATTAAATTTTTCTAAATCTACAATCAATTGATCATTATCTTCTTGTTTTTCAAAAATTTCATTCCAATCAATTTCAGGAACTTTTTTATCTGGAAGATATGTTAATTTTGTAGAATAATCTCTACCAATCTCTTCAACAATAAAGTCCTCACAAAATTGCTTTATTCTTCCACCTATTCCTTTGGTTGTTGTTATGTAATTGTATTCCATTTTCAAATCTTATTTATATCTTAGTAATGCGCCTAAACCACCAAAGGTTCCAAAAAATTGATTACCTTCAGGGGTTTCTATTGATATTAACATTACTTTTGTTCCGTAATTTAAAGAAAGATCAACTAAATAATCATAGATGTCTGCAACTTCTACCTCGTTTTCATCTGTTTTGTTATTACAATATTGGCAAGGAGTTTCTGCAATTTCTTCTTTTGTTTTATCTCTTATTATTCTATAAGTGTATTGGCTACAAGACTCACATTTATATTTATGAATTATCCATTCTAGTCCTTCAGAAACTAAAACTAGTTCTGCTTTTCCTTGAGAGATTGCTTCAATAACCTCTTGATAACCGTAAGTTGCAAGACCATTTGTTGCAATCTTTTCTATAAATTTATTAACAAGTAATCTTTCTTTTGTAATACTTGCATCTTTTAAAATTTCAGTAGCTTTATCTAACATCTCTTTAATTCCAGACTCGTCAGTATAACTAGTGTCAACTGTACCCATAACCATATTCTTTAATCTGTAATCCATCTCACTATCTTCTAGAAATTCATTTTTGGTCATTCCTGGTCCGCCAACAATTATTCCTTTTAATTTAGGAATGTCAACCATGCTTATGCTCATCCTTTCTCCAACTCTTCTGTAAAAATCAGCAGCAGCTTTTTCTCTTAATCTTTCAAATCTTGCAGCACTCTGTCCACCAGCTCTAGTCTTTCCAGGAACTCCACTAGTTTCATGAAGAATAATCTGATAAGATTTTCCGGTTAAAATTGCAATTGTTGCTTCTCGTTTATCGATTGTTATTAACCCATAAACTTCATCAGTTTGCGCCATATCCTCTAAAGGCGCAGTGTGAAATACAGAATCACACCAATAAAGTTTAGTTGCAAGTGGCTTAGGTGGAACAATTGTTAAAAGAACAACATCATTTTTTGCAGGATTCTCTGAAACATTTCCAGAAAATAAAACAACCCCATTTTGTGGCAGTTTAAAATCAATCTGTCTTAAATAATTTGTAAGTCTTCTAAGTGCTGCTTGAACATTCTTTCTTGTTTGTTGAGATTTTATGTTTGAACTTTGAGAAATTTCATCAGTTAACTGTTTTGTTACTGAAGATCTATCTGCGTTTGGAGGCACATATAAACTTATTAATTGTGTTCCATCTCCTTTATAGGATTTTATTTCTTTTAATTTTTTTTTTAATAATAAAATATCTGATTCGTCCATAATTTTTTCACAAATTTAAAAAAAGTACTTATATAATATAAGTTTAGTAATTAATATAAACTAAGAAGATTTTTTATGATTTTTAATAACAGACATAAATGTTTTCTCATATTCGCTAATTACTTGTTTCATGTCGTGTTTTTTTACCATTATTTCATTATTCTTTTTAAATTTAGAATATAGCTTTTCATCATCAATTAATTTAATTACAGCACACTTAAATTTAATCTTGTCTTTAGGATCAACTAAAAATCCGTTATAGTTATCTTTTATTAGATATTTCACGCCATTTTCGTTAACACCCACACAAACTAAACCATTTACTTGTGCTTCAAGAACCGATAACCCGAAAGTCTCTGTTGTTGAAGTCGTTACAAAAATGTCACAAGCATTATAATATCCTTTTGACATTAAATCTTGATATTTTACCTCTCCAAACAACATTACTGAACTGTTTAATTTTAATTTAGTTATTCTTTTTACTAAATCTTTTTTTTGTGGACCATCTCCAATTATTACTAACTTAGTATCTGGTCTTTCCTTTAAAATTAATTTGAAACAATCAAGAAGATAAAGAAGATTTTTTTCATAAGCTAATCTTCCAACAAACAACAAAATTTTTCCTTTACAGTTTATTTTTTTCTTTATTTTTAGAATCTCTGATTTTGGAGAATCTAATTTTTCTATACCATTAGATATTACTTTTATAGGGCGTTTACAACCGCTCTCTAACAATCTTTCTTTTGTGATTTGTGAAGGACAAGTAACAACCTTACATTGGTTATAATAGGTATTTGTATATTTCCAAGCTAAATCCACTATAAATTTATAATCTAATTTAACGTGCCTTAAATATTCTTTTTCACAAATAAATGTATGATAAGTTCCAACAACGGGAAGTTTTAAAATTTTTGCGATAATTATCCCTTTTATTGCAACAGTAAAAGGAATTACAAAATAAACTAAGTCTACATCGTTATCTTTTATAAATTTTCTTGTTCTTATACTGATTGGCGAAACCACTTTAAAATTAGTGTAAATAAAATTAGCGGGTTTACTTTTTACATATCTTACTTTTATGTTTGGATATTTAAATTCTTCCACCCCTTTGTACTTGGGAGCAATAATGTAAATCTTGTGCCCTTTATCAGCTAAACCTTTAGCTAAATTTAAAACAGCAGTAACTACTCCATTAACTTGAGGTAAAAAATTATCTGTAAATATTGCAATATTCATAAACTGTTTCCTTTTAAACAACTTGCTTGATATGGAAAAGTAACCCACAAAGAATCTTTAATATCTCCAACAAAGAAATTTGGTTTAAAATTATTATTTTTCTTTCTATAAAAAATGCTTGCTAATAAAATGTTATTTACAGGTTTATTTTTTTTAACTTCGACTATTATATCATTAACAGTGTCTTCTAGAATATCATCAACCAACAAAATAGTTCCTTTTATAGGATATAAACTAGAAATTTTATTATCAACAGTATACCTTGCCCCCATATATTTTGCTGAAATTACAGCAAGTGGCTTATCTAAAACTTCTGAAAGAATCTTTCCAAGCACTAAACCACCACGACTAACACAAATAATTAAATCAATCTCTTTAATTTTGTCTGAATTTTTAATCTTACTAGCTAAATCTAAAGACAAACTTTCAAATTCGTTCCAAGACATTACATACATAATATTAGTATATAACCAAATCTTTTAAAAACCTACATTTATTATAAAAAAAGAAAAAAAGAAATTAAACTGGGCAATCTTCTGGACAACTTAAAGGAGTTTCTCCAAGCGCGTGCTCGCAAACTCCATTTCCGCAAGTTCTAGATTGGCCTAATCTCGGTCGCTCTAAAAAAATAGTCTTTGATTTTAAAACTCCGAAAGTTGTTGCTTTATTTAGTTCTTTTTCTTGAATTGCCATCTGATTTTCTAAAAACATTGCTGCAAATAACAATGCTACGATAGTTAACCCTAGAAAGAGAACTTCCCTCTTATCTTTATACATTTTCTTTCCTCCGCTGTTAGGTTTGCTGATTCTTTTAAGTAAAGAGAATTGTCTTGTTTTTATGATATCGGATAAAAGAGTTACCCATACTACTGTTATGCTTGAGATAAAAACAACAAACAATTTCTTTTTTACTTGAACTTAAAAGAAACGATTTTTTTCAAAAAAGTAAATATATGGAAGGTGAAATTTATTATATATATTTTCTATTAGAAATACTTAGTGAAAAGAAAAAAAATAAAGGAAAAGAAAACCATCGATTATCTTTAGAAAATTAACTTTAGATTAAGTCTTCAAGATCTTTATTTGCTTCTTTCTTCTTGTCCTCAAAGGACTTTGCAAGACCTGAAAGACTTACATCTAGATGAGATTCTTGTGATTTCCTTTTTCTAACTTTAAAGAAAACAGGATAAGAGCTTGCTTCTCCAACAATTAGTGCTTCACCCACCCTTAGAGAAGTTATCATGTCTATTGATTTTTGATCAAGACCTTCGCTCGACTCACCTATGTGCTTTAGATCGTAAGGGTTTGTTATTCTTAAGATAATGTGGGTGTTTGCTTGAGAAAGTATTGTTGTTGATAATTTAACTGGTCTTTGAGAGATTAACCAAACACTTGCACCAAACTTTCTTCCTTCTCTTGCTATTGTTTCTAGAATGTTTTTTGCTAAAGCGTTCTCTCTACTTGCCATTTCTGGAGCATACTGGTGTGCTTCTTCAACAACTAAAGTAAATGGAGGCACTCTTGTGTTATCCATTCTTGCTCTAAACAATTTGTTTGCAAAATAGTAAAGAATTATTTGTTTCTTCTTTTTATCTATTTCTCTAGATAGATCAATGATTGTTAATTTTCCTGGAGCAACAACATCATTAACAGAAGGATAATCTATCTTGTCAAATAACCTATAACGCTCTAGATCTAACAATCTATCTTTTAGATTCTTTAAAGCTTTGTCTTCTTCTCCTGAGTTTTCTATCTCTTTAACTATTGTTTGAAGAGAATATGGCCCTGCACCGTGTTTTTTATCCTCATTTAATTTGTTTACAATTTTTGCTAGTTTTATTTTTTGCGGAGCTGTTAATTCTGGAATTAAGGTTGAATAAAAACCTGCAGAAAGACCAGTACACCCAATCTTAATATCTTTTGAATCAATCAATGTTACTTTACTTGAGTAATCAGTTTTTGATTTATCGGTTGTTGGGTTTGCAAAAGAAGAATATTCTCCGTGCGTGTCAAAAAGAACAACTGCAATTCTTCCTTGTTCTTTTGTTCTGTCTAATAGCTCTTCAATAATTACTGAAGTTAGATAACTTTTACCAGCACCAGATTGAGCAAGAATTGCTAAGTGCTTTTGAAGTAACCTATCCATGTTTAATGTAACATCTAGAGTTGGATGTTCAATTGCTCCTAAGAAAACCCCCTCTTTATCAAAATGAAGAAACTTAGAAAGAATTACTGGATCAGCCAAGTAAACTTTTTGTCCTGGAGACACTGGAAGGTTTGTTCTTGCAAAGCCTCTGTCAATGGAAAAAACTCCAAGAGGTTTAACTACAGCTTCTAGAAATTCCCATTCATCGCTTGGAAATAATCTTTTTATATCTACGTTATTGTTTTCAAAATCTTTAACAGAATCAGAATTTTCAAAATATCTATTTCGTTTAATAACGTCAGTCACAATACCAATCAAAGAACCTTGAGAATAATCAATTTGAACATATTCGCCTTTATAAACATCATTTTTTGTACAAACAAAAGATAGTTTTGTTGTTGATGGTCCGTCCATTGTAGAAATTACAATTCCTTTTTCTTCTTTTACCATAAATTCTCGTCCTTTTCAAGTAGTGCTTTTCTTTCTATTAATATTCTTATAAATTCTTTTCTTAAATCTTTTGGCATGTCCATAGATAAAAAAGTTTTTGCTGCTTTTCTTTTAATT
>CAYWUF010000032.1:0-6090 GCA_964461425.1 uncultured archaeon
CAACATCAGTTCCTTTCACAAACACTTGACTACCAGTCTGTGTATTTCTATATTTAAGATAACCATTTGGATTATTTTGAACAAAAGAAGGTATATCTGTTAACTTAATTTTAGTAACAACATTATCAAAATCAATGTCTTCAATAATTGCCCTTACTCTTCTTACATCTATGGAACCATCTTTCAATTTTATATCTTTCACAATATGATTTTGAACATCGCTAACATCTTTAAAATCAAAATAGTCTCCACTTTTCTTATATCTAAATGCATCAAAATTCTTTCCTAACGGATCATCTTTGTCTATTAATTTCCCAAAAGTATGTCCATCTTTTGATCTATATTGATTAATTGTATCTATATTTTCTTTAAGACTATCAAAAGATCTTTGATCTACTATTGCTGAAGTTCCATATGTTTCTTTCCATTTAAAGGTTTTAAATGAAGCAATATCATAAGTATCTGCAAGTCTTGAAGCAGTGTAAGCGACATCTGTGTAAGCATCAAGTTGTGCTTTTGTTAATTGTGAATAAATATCATTAACTGGGGTTTGTGCAGAAATTGCATCATCAATTAATTTTTTTGCAGATTTAAAATTAGGATCAACCATTTTTGACTTTAACAAAGCATTTGCAGAATTAACATTATCTCCAAAAATTTGAGCAGCATCAGTTACTGCTCTTCTTTGAGCAGCAGTTAATTTTTTTGCGTTCTTTACAATATTCTCTGAAGTGAATTTAGAGGTGTCACCCATTCCTTTTTGAGTACTTGACAACATGTCTTTCATGTAATCGTCTACTTTATAATGCTCTATGTCTCTTCTTACTGTGTTGTTTAAAGGATCAATCTTTCTTGTAATAAAGGTGTCAACGTCAGCTCTTGCATATTTTCCTGCATCAATTGATTTCCTTACTCTTCCAAATGGGTCTTGTACAAATAAAGCTGGATCTTTTGTTAGAGTATCTAAAAACCCTCCCTCTTTAATTAATTTTTTATCTTTTAAAATTTGGTTTGGTTTAGTTAAAACCTTCTTTATTGAAGGGTTGTTAGCAATTCTTGCCATTCCTCCATAGATGAAAGGAGTAGTTGCACTATAGACCATGTCTAATGAAAAATATTGATTAAACATTTTATCAAACAATGTATAAGTATTAATATAACAATTCTCTCCTCTACAAGTTGTCTGCATACTTACTGAGAAAGTTCTAGTAATTGTTGAGTTTTGAATTGCTTTATCGTTCATTACTTTATAAGTTTCAACATCTATTGAATTAAGATCATTTGCTTCCATTGCCGAAAGATAGCTGTTAATTTCTGTTGTTGAAGTTTCTGAAAACACTCCAAGATCTTCAGAAAATAATTTTTCTTTATTACTATCTCCTGTTGCTACAATTGTTTCTTTTATTCCTTGTAACGAATCTTTAACAACAACTTTTGCTTCTTTAAAAAAACCAGTTAAGTCATTTTTTCTATAAAGTCCTGGTTGAGTTAAATAACATTCACTATCTGGATTTGTGCCAGTACATCTTCCTATTCTTAAAGTTTCTTGTAAATTTACTCCAAACTGATAAGGACCATAACAAGATTGTCCTAAGATTGTCGGTGTTTCTAAAGGATTCATTAGTTTTGATGGAACTTCTTGTTTTATTGCCATGTCTCCTGCTTTAGCATCAGGATTTGTAAGAAGAATATTATTTTGATCTAATGTGTCTCTGTTTGTATTTGCTGCTTGATCTGAAGTTATTTCGTCTGCTGAAAATCCTTTTGTAAGTATTTCTTTCCACAAAGCATTAACTGAGCTTTCAGGTAATTCAACAGTGGAACATCCGTTCCCTCTATCAAAAATTACTTTTTGTGTAGTTGTACTTTCTGCAAAATTCAAGGTATCAAAATCGACACCTTGTGCAAAAATACTATTACAGAAAAGTATTAAAAAAAAGACAATGATTATATTTTTTGTATTTGTATTCATTTTTTCACATCAATTTACATATATAATAAATAAAAAATAATTACTGGTAACTTTGGAAAAATTACCAAAATAAAAGAAATGACAACCACTAGAACAATAGTGATACTTTTCCATAGATTTAAAAAAGAAATTTCTTCTTTTGCTTTTTTCTTTTTAGTTTTAGGTTTATTGCTATCGTATAGTAACGAAATAAACATTCCTATAATCAATAATATTCCAGAAAATAAAACATTGATTAATATTAATCTTGCTATATGGAATAAAACAAAAAGCAAACCATCTAAAAAATTATACTCTGCAACTAATTTAGAAATTGCAGGAATAAAATATAATAATAATAAAACTATATAGTTAAGTATAAAGATTATAATAAACAAAGACAAAACAAAACTATATTTCTTATTTAATTTCTTAAAAAAACTCTTAAAAAGATAAACTAAACCAAGAATAGGTATTGATAATACTGCACACAAAATAAATAATTTAATAAAAACCCATACATAATTTATTATTGTTGCAAAAAATCCTACCATATTTATCACTTTTTACTATTAAAGTATAATATATATATTAACATTATATTTTTAAATATAATATACTACTAATTTTATGTGAGTTACAATGGAAATTGATCTAAAAAACATAAAACGAAGAGAAAGACGTTTTTATAGAACCTTTGATGATGGTGAAATTAAATATACAGATAAACCAGAAACTGTTAAAGAAGAAAAAACAACTGAAAAAAAATTAGATTTTTATGAAGAAGACACTAATGCTAAGTTAGACATTACAGACACAGAGAAAAAAAGAATAATTGATAAAATACTAACAGAAATGAAAACAAACATTAATCCAGACATTGATGAAATTTCAGACGTTATTTATTCTCAACTTTCAAATAATCTTAAGATTAGTCAAGAAACAGTAAAACACGTAGTTGAAGAAAATGTACACTACAGAAGAAGCAGACAAACAAAACCAACAGATACTTTAGATTATTTAAATGACCGTAAAGAAATGGAACTTGTTTTAGATAACATTGTTGAAGAAAATATTAAAGAACAAACTAGAGAAAAAAATAATCCTAAAGTAGAAAAAATAGCAATTGAAGAAAAACCAAAAGCTAGAAGACACAAAGAAGAAGAAAAAGTACAACCTAAGAAAAAAGAAGACAAACCTGCTAAAAAGAAAGAAGAAACTAAAACTAAAAAAGAAGACTTAAAATTAGATTTTGGAGATGATGACGATATCGATATTGATTCTCAAGATGATGAAGATGATTTAGGGTTGAAATTTTAATCCTAAACAATTTTACAATTAAGAGTTTCAAGAACCTCATCATTAATATCAACAGTTGATGGCCAGATTGCAAATGTTGCAATAACTACAAATTCTCTTTGTTCATTTGGACCAGATGTATATTTTTTAAAACTTAAAGGAACAGATGAAGAAAAGATTGAAGGAGATTTAGAAATTACATCTCTTACTTGTGTATAACCATTTGGTTCACATAAGTAATAGCTTTCAAAAGTGTCACTTATATTATACCTTACTTCTCTTGTTGGTGTTTCTTGAAATCCTTCATCTTGTTCATAATTTGTAATCTTTATCATAAAATAAAGATACTTGTCAGCACCTTGATCATAAAGATAAAAAGTATAGTCGTGTGATTTTAGTGGAAACATAGTTGCTTTTATTGTGTTAAACAAATTAAATTTTGCTAGATCTCTGTAGTCTGTTGTCCCTAGAGTATTTAAATCTGTATTTCCAATTCTGCCATCAGCATAAAAGTCTTGTTTGATTTGTGTCATTAAATAATCTGTTTCTTTTGCTGAATAAACATTAAGATCATAATCTAATGGAACTGATGTATAAAAAACAGTTCTTAAAACAGAATTACTGTAATCTTTAAAATATAAATCACTTGTAGCTACATTTAATCTAGAACCATAAGTTGCAGAATATCTAAATAATAATACAGAAACTGTAACTATAATTAACAGAAAAAATAAAGCATCTGTAACTGCCGCTTGTCCTTTTTTTGTTTTAAACATATTACTTCCACACCATTACATATAACCAAGTTGGTTCTACAAAAAATTCTTGTTGAACTGTGACAGGAAATCTATAAACAATAACGTCTTTTGTTCTTAGAGAGGATCTAAGTATATCTATTTCCGTGTTTCCACAAAAGAAAGGTCTCCCTTCAGAATCATCCCAGTGTTTAATAAAAGAATCATATCTTAAACTCTCTACTTCCAAAGATTGATAATTGTCAGTATTAAGATCTAACGGTATAACGAAAGCATTCCAATTATATTTTGTTTTTATTTTATCACAAGTTTTAAAAAAAGCATTTGAATCAGAATATAAGGGTTCTTCTTTTAAGATTCCAGAAATGTTTATTGCATCATTTTTTATTGAATAAAGGTCTGTGTTATTTCTATAAACATTATATGTGCTTAGAAATACAGAGAAAAAAATAGTAATTCCTAAAAATATTGGAATTAAACTTGGAAGATCATCTCCTATTGCCCCAATATATCCTTTTGTTTTTAATTTTGTTTTCATAATTAATTTGTAGTTGTAATTTGTGGTTCTCTGAATAAATCAGGAATTGCATCTAAACACATTACGCTTTCTTTTAACCCTGAAGTTTCTAAAAACCCTTTACATTGATATAGATCATTTCTTCTAACGCAAGGTATTAAATAAATTATTGAATTTCCGTTTTTTATTTCTTTAATAAACAATAATGTTGTATCTATGCTTTTTGTTTTTAATGGATCGTAGTTTACAATTTCTTGAGGTTCACTAAAATCATAATTTGCAGTTGCTACATCATAATTTGCATCATAGAATCTTACTTCTCCTTCATAATCAATATCATATGCTGCATAGATTTTTGGATTGTTTGTTTTTCTATCAATTATTGCAAGAACTAATTTTTTCTTTAAACTATCAGGTTCTTGAGTTGGAGAAACATTTGAAGAAATATTTAGTTTATATTTAATTGTAAAAGCATCTGAGTTTCCCGAATTAGTGTATATCTTTTGAGGGAGTGTAATAAACTTAACTGTACAATAACTATTACTTTCTATCCCTGCACTTAATTCTTTTCCTACTTTATAAACAAGTTCATAACTTTGTCTTATCTTCATGTTTGAATTAACTGCCCCCATAAAGAAAACAACAATTGCTGCAACAGCTGTTACAAAAATTAATAAATTTAATTTTGAAAGTGCAAACTCAATCATAAACTATATCCTTTTTTTCTTTAAGAAACACAATTTTCGTGCACTTATTCCAGAACCCACCATAAACAATCTATATTTTCCAGAAGTTATGTTTTCTAGATTTTGTAGATCTAATGCTTCCCAATTATTGTATTCTGAATCATCTCGCGAAATACAATTCTCTAAAAGTGTTTCTGGTTCTATAGTTGTAGGAAGCTCTATACAGATTGGTTGAATAGGCATTCTACTTATCTTGCCATCGTTATAAGTATACTCAATTAACGTACAAGTGTTTCCCCCACCACAAAAAGCATTACATCTTTGCGGACTTTGATATGTTTTTACTGTTATTTTTTCATATTTTTGATTAAAACAAGGCCTAACATCAAAATTTATATTTTTAGTTGTTAGATCAGAATTTCCAAGAACAACATCTTTTATTGCTTCTTTAAGTTCACTTAGTTTTTGTCTTTTATCACCAAGACAAGTACTTTCAGAAAGATTACTTAAAGCCCAGGTTCCTGCAACAATAACAAAACCCATAAGTATAACAGCAACTAAAACTTCAAAAGGAGCACTTGCTTGTCCTTTTTTATTTACTTTAAATATATTCATATTAGAGAAAATAATAGAAAAAGAATTTAAAAAGGGTATTGTTTTTACTGTGTAGGAGAAGCAGCAACATTTGCTTGAGTAGTTCCTTGGTTAGGAAGATTAGCAACATTTGTTTGATACTTCATAGACTTATTAAACATAGGTTTAATTAAAGCGATAAGGACGATAGCCACGATAGCCACAACAATAATCATATATAATGTTGAAGAACCATCCGCCTGTCCCCTTTCATCCTTTAAGATTTTTTTAATCTCTTGCTTTAATTTA
>CAYWUF010000033.1:0-5983 GCA_964461425.1 uncultured archaeon
GCGCGTCAACCGCCCGTAGTGTAGTTTTTCCGGCTGAAGCCGCTTTTTTCAAAAGGGGCTCCACTGGACACCTACCCCCCCGAAAATGACCCCCTTTTCAAAAACAATATATATAATGGTGATTAAAATATGTTTGATAAAGAAAATATGGCTAATCTGAATACAAGTATATTGCTTAGAATTAAAGAGAATATACTTAAACGGATAAAACCAGGACATCCGTTAACAAAAGATAGGAGCAAATTGTTGCTGGATGTTTTAGGCGAACTTGATCACCGCAAATATGGATGTAGTTAGTTTGGCTTTTTGCCTTAACTTTCTCTTCCTTCCCCTTTTTTGCCAAAAGAAGTTCGATTTTTGACAATTTCACAAACTTTTAGACCAGAATCTAATTAAAGGAGAAAAAACCTAAAAGTTATTAATGATAACAAAAAATAAAAAAGGTTTTTTTAGCATTTGCGTCTTATTGTTTGTCTCTCTATTTTTAAGCGTTATTGTAAATAACAGAAAAGACAACTACCATAGTTTATTATCAGTCAAACTACTTGACACTAAAAAACAAAGCGCAACTGTTAATTTTGAAGAATATATAAAGAATGAATTAAGAGATAAAGAGACAGACCCTATTATCCTTAATCAAAAGATCAACCAAAAACTAAACAGTTATCTTAACGAAACAACAGACGAAAAATGGTTTATATTTGATCTAAAAACAAACACTAAAAAAGAAATAACTTACCAAGAACTAACAAACATTTCTAGAGTGCTTGTCCTTAAACCCTCTCCTGAAATCTCACTTAAAAGATACACTATAACTAACGGACTAGAAAAAAATCTACAACTCTCTTTTGAACTTTACACAAATAGCTCTAAAACAACTTTTTCTTTTCCTAAAAATTATTCTGTCGAGGTGATTATCTATTCCTAAAGGAATAATTAGTTTAGAGTTTTTGTTTTGCTTACTTGGTTTTCTTTTAATTGTTTCTGCATTCATTGAAATTGCTATTACTCTTAAAGAACATTTGGAAAAAAAACCCGAAATTTATAATAAAATAAACAATATTAAAAAAGTTATCTTAAAAGAAAACAACTGGAAGCCTTATGCAAAAAGCACAAGTGATGGTGATTGATTTATTATTTTTCTCTCTAATTGTAATCTTAATTATATTTATAATTATTAATAATGTCTATCAAGTAATTATTGAAAATCAGAAAACAAAAGAAGAAGTTTTTATTTTAGAAAAGCTGTTGTTTGTAGAAAAATTGATATCAGACTGTAATTGTCTTGCAGTCACAGAAACTACTAGAAAATCAATTTGCTACAAGAATAAAATAAAAATTAACATTTCAGGAAAACTAAGAGGAGAGCTTCTAGCAAACAACGTTTGTAAGATAGAGGTTGGAGAAATAGAAATATTTAACCACCAACCAAATAAAATTAAATGGACAATAACCAGAGGTGTAATAATTGAAAACCAATTTCAAAAAGCAACTTTTTATTTCTGCTAAAGGTCAGATCTTTACTATTGACGGGTTGTTTGCTTTAATGTTTTGTGTTCTATTCCTAATAAGCTTTACAATTGACACACAATCAAATAACAAAATAAACACAGAACTACTAAAGTTGCAAAAGATTAACGATCTTTTAATTACTGCGCAATATCTTAATATTCAAGAAATAAACGCCCTTGAAAATAATTACCTTGTTTTATTTCCAAACACTTGCGGGTATGTTAAGATAAACAACACCCCTAAAGAAATAAACTGCACAAACTCTGTTAAAAAAACACTATTGTCCAATTCCATAAAGTATATTAATAATTCCAATCATAAAATATATATAGAAATTGGAGTTTATTAAGATGTTTTACATTATCGGTATTGGACTTAATACCAAGCAACTAACAATTGAAGCTATTGAAGCAATAAAAAATTGTAAAGACGTTTATATTGATAACTATACAAATATTTTCTCTTCCGGAGAAATAAAAGACTTAGAAGAAATAATTAATAAAGAAATAATAACACTTAACAGAACCCAACTTGAACAAGAAATGAGTTTTTTAAAAGAAGACTCTTGTCTTTTAGTGATTGGTAGCCCTTTTTCAGCAACTACGCACTATACTATTTTAGATGAAGCTAAACAGAAAAACATTAAAGTAAAAATAATCTCCGGGATTTCAATATTTAACTATAGAGGAGTTTGTGGGTTGTTTGAATATAAGTTTGGAAAAACCATTAGTGTTGTTTACCCAATAGATAACTATAAACCAACTAGCTTTTATGATATCATTCTTGATAATCTAAAGATTGGAGCACACACCCTTTGTCTTCTTGATATTAAGATTGAAGAAAGGAGATTTATGAGCGTTGTTGAAGCGTGCAAGATACTTGAAGAAATTGATATTGACAATAACTTAAAAGAACAAACCTGTGTTGCTCTTTGCGGAATTGCAGGGAAAAACGAACAGATAATTACATTTAATTTTAAAGAATATAAAAATTTAAAGATAGAATCTTATCCACAATCATTAATCATTTGTGGAAAAACAAACGATTTTGAAAAAGGTGCAATTGATGAATACAGATGTTAAAGAATATTGTTTGAAGTACAGAGGGCTTTTAGAAAAAGCACTAGAGACAATTAAAATCAATATAGAAAATGAATCTTTCTTAAAAGACATGGCAAACGATTATCTCTCTATGGCAAAAAATTATCTTGAAGATGGAAAGGTGTTGGAAGAAAAAGAAGACTTTACAAGAGCTTTAGCATCTTATTCTTACGCTTATGGCTGGATTGATGCAGGGGTTAGGATTGGACTATTCTACGGAGTAGATAGGAATATGTTTACTTTGTATAAGTGATTGAACATGAATGTAACTTTTGAAAAAAATAGATTTTTAATAAAAGATAATAACCTAAAAAGCCAATTAACACAAAAAGGTTTTGGCTATAAAAAAGATTTAAACTTCTATATTAATCTTTTTGAAGGACTTTATCTTCTAGAAAATAAAAAGATTAAAACTAATATTACTTTAAACAAACTAAAAGAGATTTGTTTAAAAGAAATAGACAACTTTGAAAATAAATATTTAGTGTTTAAAGACTTTGTTGAATCAGGCCATATTGTCAAAGACGGAATAATCTTTGGGTTTGATTTTAGAGTTTATAAAAAGAATAAAAACAACGAACACACACACACGGAATATGTTTTGGATGTTAAAGAATCACATAAACCTAAAGAAAATCTTATTAAGTTATTAAAATCAGAAAGACTAGCAAACACAATCAACACAAAATACATTATAGCTATCGTTGACAAAGAAGAAAAAATAATTAAAATAAAAATAGAAAGATTTTAATTATTTACAAATTGTTCTTGCAAAAAAATTAGTACATTGGCTACTTCTAATCTCTACGTCAAATGGTGGAACTAAACCTTCTCCCTCTAAATCAACATCGATTTTCTTTGAAGAACCGACTGGAAAACCCTCATCGTCTTCTAAAAGGTTTGTTTCATCATTATATAGTTCCTTTGCACCATCTATTAAGATTAATGGTAACGCACTTCCTTCTTTAAAATCAATTTTACCTGTGTTAACAATTATCATGCTTAGCGTTTTTGACGAAACATTATAATCGCAATAATTAAAAGCAATCTCTGCACCGATACATTTTCTATCAATTGCTTTATCAGCATCAGAGGCGCTATTTATAATAAATCCTTGACCCCAAGAAAGAAGAATCCCCACTAAAATTAAAGCAACCACGATTAATAGTATTGTTGCAATTATTGGCGAAATTCCTTTCTTTCTTAAAGTCATAATTTATTCATCTCTCTTTTATTTATTGACAAGTTATTGTCTGTACAGCAACTGTCGGGCATGTTTTTGATCTTACTTCAACATTTACTTTTGTTGGTGTGCCTGTAATTTCTTCTGCTGTAAATTGACCAACAACTGTTGCTCCTGGAGATATTGCTGTAGTCGTTAATAGGTTATCTAAATCTGAATTAACAATGTTTCCATCTTCTGTAACACTTATTACAAAATCGTTAGCTGCAAAAGTGTCTTTTGAACTTAGATTTTTAATAAACAATGAAACACCTTTACTTGTTGAGTTCCAATCACAGTTAGACAAATTTATTGTTGCAGAACAATCGTCATTTAATATTTCATTTGTTTCTGCAAGTCCGTCTGTTGTAAAGTTCTTACCCCATGCAAGAACAATTGTTACCAATATAACTGCAACAACAATTAATAAGATTGATGCAATTAATGGTTCTAATGCTTTTCTTTTTATCATATTTATTCTCCTCCTTTTTTTAAGAATCATTTATGGCACTTTGACCATTTCGCAGTTGCTTGTGGACATAATGTCGATCTCACTAAAACATCAACATTAGCGTTTGATCCTGAAGTAAAATCACTTGTTTGTTTAGCAATAATACTTTGACCAGGCCCTAAACCTTGCCAGGTTGATGTAAAAGTCAAATCAACTTCTCCTTCAACACCGCTTCCAGAATTATTTTTTATCATAATCTGAAAGAGATCTTCACTTTTAAAAGTATAATTTGAACTTATATTTTTTACCTGCATAACAATATTTCCGTCAGCAAGTATTTCACAACTTTGAATAGACAATATACCACTACAATCATCCTCTAAAAACTCATTTGCCTCATTCAAACCATCTAAAGAGAAACTCTTTCCCCAAGATAACACAATAGTTACCAATATAACTGCAACTACAATTATCAAAATTGAGGCAATTAATGGTTCTATCGCTTTTTTTTTAATCATATTTCTGCCATTTAGCTACAACTTCTTGTAAGCGCTGCTCTATCTGAACAGCCATTTAAATAAACTTTAACCAATTTAATAGGGGCAACTAGCCCTTTTAGATCTTCTGTATAGTTTACGGGTTTAATAGACATCGCCTTACCTAAAAAGTTAGGTTCAATTGTAGCAATTTTAATATCATCATTTGCATCAATTATCTGTAAAGTTAAATTGTCATCAAAATCAACAGTCGAATTATCAAATAAAATTAAACTTACTCCCGATTGAGGATCATATCTGCAATTGTCTAACGTAAATATAATATTACTACAATATTCCCATTTTTTAGATGTTTCTGTGACACTGCTTACAGTATCTCCTGCATTACCTGAAGCCCAAGAATATAAAATTCCAGCTAAAGATAAAGACACAGCAACTAATAAAATTGTTGCAATTAATGGAGACAAACCTTTTTGTGAATTTATTTTAAACATACTTTTCTTTAAATTTTTAAGTTATAGTCTATTATTAATGATTATATATATATTTATAAATATAATGTATTTGATTACTTAACAAAAAATATTGATGTTAAAACATAAATTGGAACCGAAATTACTAAAAGAATAATGGAATGTTTTATTCCGGCAATTGCATTCCCTTCAGAAATCTTCCCAATTATTGGTCCAGCAAACCCTGCTTGAATAATTAAAAGATATAGAAAATATGCATTAAAATCTATATCTGAAAGACCTGTGCTTCCTCCACCGCCAGGATTAACGGAACTTAATTCATTTGAACTAAGCATTGGTAAAAATACAATCTGTATTGTTAAGATAATTGCAATGAATATAAAAAACATAAAATAAGCCGAAAAAATTGTAGAAGACGTTTTTGATCTTCTCTCTTCACCCATCTCATCTATTAATTTAACATATCCTGAAACAGCACTAAATATCTTAATTAAATTTCCACCGTATTTCATTGTTTCAGAAATTACATTTGCAACTTTATTAAATAAAGCACTATCTACATCATTAAAAATATCAACTAGAGAAACATCAAAAGAAACACCAATTTTAACTTGTGCTGCTATTCTTTTTGTATATTCGTTTAATGCACCATAATCGTGATCTGCAATTATTTCCATAGCAGTAACTATGTTCATTCCGCCTTGTAATAAATCTTTTAAGTCATCTAA
>CAYWUF010000034.1:0-5926 GCA_964461425.1 uncultured archaeon
TGAAAAAAATTACAAAGTAAGATAAATTATGACTAATCGTAATAAACCACGTGCTGGTTCAATGGCTTTCTACCCAAGAGTAAGAGCTAAATCTATTGTTCCTAAGTTTAATTCTTATGGCGATGTTGTTAAAGACATAAAGGGCTGTAAACCTCTTTGCTTTTACGCAATAAAAGCAGGAAGTACTTTTGTTATGGCAAAGAATGCACAAAAAGGCGCTTCAACTTATGGTCAAGAGATTTCTGTGCCAGTAACAATAATTGAAACTCCTGATTTAAAGGTAATAGGTGCAAGATTCTATAAACATTACTCAGTTAACGCAGGAAAAAAAGCAATCTTTGAATTTACAAACCAAGATGCTGATTTCAAAAAGAGAGTTACAGGAAATAAACAGAAAAAAACAATTTCTTATGAAGATGCTATTAAAAGAAAAGATGAAGCTGATTCTTTAGTTATTATAGCAACTGTTAACTACAAAGCAACAGGTATTGGTCAGAAAAAACCAGTAATTGTTGAATTACCATTAACAGGTACATATGATGAACAAGTAAACTATTTAAAAGAAAAAATAAATAAAACTATTTCAATTGAAGACACATTTAAAGTAGATGATTATTTAGACGCTAAAGGAGTAACAACTGGTTACGGAACAACAGGTGTTGTTGAGAGATTTCACATTAAAGTTCAAAGAAGAAAAGCAAATAAATCTCAAAGACATGTTGGTTCAATCAATCCTTGGAATCCATCAACAATTATGTTTAATGTTCCAAGAGCAGGACAGCATGGTTTTCACAACAGAACAGAGTCTAATAAAAAATTATTAATGATCGATTCTGATATTAATAAAGTTAATAGACAAGGCGGCTTTAAAAACTACGGTTTATTAAAGAACAAATATGCCTTAGTTGCTGGAACTTTACCAGGAACAACAAAAAGAGTAATTGTTTTAAGACAAACAATAAGACCGCAAAAAACAAAGTTAGATATAACTGATATTAACTATATTGCTAAATAATTTAAAAGGTATTGATTATCTATGAAAGCAAACATTTATGACTTAGAAGGAAAAGTAATTAAAGAAGTAGAATTACCAGAATATTTTAAAGAAGACTATAGACCTGACCTAATCAAAAGAGCAGTAATCTCTAGTCAATCAAAAGAATATCAAGCAATGGGTGTTTCTCCTTACTCAAATAGAGGCTACACTGCAGAATATAGAGGTAGGAGAAAAGAAAACAAAGCAAACATTACAATCAATACAGGTAAAGCAAGACTTCCAAGAACAAAAAACAAAAGAGTGTTAATGGCAGGAAGAGTAATGAATGTTAGTCAAGCTGTTGGCGGACCAAAAGCACACCCTCCAGTTGTTGCTAAAAATTTAATTAAAAAGATAAACACTAAAGAAAGAACAAAAGCAATAATCTCAGCAGTTGCAGCAACTGCAAACCAAAGATTAGTTATTGAAAGAGGACATATTTTCCCAGAAAAGATAACTTTACCAATTATTTTTGATAATTCTATTGAAACATTAACAAAGACTTCTCAAATCTTTACAGCTCTAGAAAAAATAGGCTTAGACAAAGATGTTATTAAAGCAAAAGATAAAAAAACAATCAGAGCAGGAAAAGGAAAGATGAGAGGAAGAAGATATAAGAAAAGAAAAAGTATTCTTTTCGTTCTAGCTGATAACAAGAACTATAAGGCATTTAATAATTTAGAAGGTGCAGATGTTATCTCAGCAAGACAACTTTCAATTAAAGAATTAGCTCCAGGAACACATGCTGGAAGACTTACAATTTATAGTCAAGCAGCAGTTGAAGAATTAAAAACAAGATTTGGAAACAAACAATAAGATGTGAGATTTTATGAAAACATTAGAATATTATGAAATTATCGAATATCCTGTTATTACAGAAAAAACAGTAAACATGATCTCAACAACAAACAGAATTTCTTTTGTTGTAAATAAACTTGCAACTAAAAGTGAAATAAAAACTGCTGTTGAAAAATTATATAATGTTAAAGTAAAAACAGTAAATACATTGTTTGATAGAAAAAATAAAAAGAAAGCATTTGTAACTTTACAAAAGGGTTTTAATGCTCAGGATTTAGCTAACAAATTAGGAATAATCTAAATAAGTGATTAAAAATGGGTAGACGTTTAAAGATTCAAAGAAGAGGAAAAGGCGGACCAGTCTATACTGCAACTAATAATGCAAAATTTGATATTAGATATAGAACAACAAAAGATCTTTTAAGAGGACAAATTATAGATTTAGTTACAGATCCTATAAGATCAGCTCCTGTTGCTGAACTTTTAATGGCTGATGGCACAAAAGATTATGTAGTTTGTGCAGAAGGCTTAAAGACAGGACAAAAATTAGAGTTTGGAAATGGTGCCGAAAATAAAACTGGAAATGTTTTACCTTTAGGCGAGATACAACCAGGAACAACAATATTTAATATAGAAAAAACATATGGCGATGGTGGAAAGTTTGTTAGAGCAAGCGGTCAATCAGCTGTATTGGTTAACATTAAAGACGACGCAACAGTAAAATTACCTTCAGGGCAATTAAAGAAATTACCATTAGATGCAAGAGCAACAATTGGTGTTGTTGCAGGTGGAGGAAAAGGCACAAAACCTTTTGTTACTGCTGGTGCGAAATTTAAAGCAATGAAAGCTAAAGGGAAGAAATACCCAAGAGTTAGAGGTGTTGCAATGAATCCTGTTGATCACCCGTTCGGTGGTTCTCAACATCACGTTGGTCACTCTAAGTCTACATCAAGACATGCTCCTGCTGGAAGAAAAGTTGGTGCAATTGCTTCAACAAGAACAGGACGTAAGAAAAAGTAAAAGAGCTTTTCTTTTAGAAAAAGAAACCCTCGGTAAAGAAACTAATAAAAGTGTGAAAAACAATGGCTGAAGAATTTAAATACATGGGACATAGTTTGGAAGAATTACAGAAGATGTCTTTACTTGATTTTGCAAAGATTGCAGATTCAAGAGCAAAGAGACATTTAGTAAGAAATCATAGTGATCCTTTCTATGAAAGAATTGAAAAAAATAAAAAAGAAACTAAAAAAATAAGAACACATAGAAGAGATATAGTAATTACTCCAAAAATGGTTGGTAAAACAATATACGTTTACAATGGTAAAGAATTCTTAACCGTTGAAGTTTTCCCAGATATGCTTTGTCATTATCTTGGAGAGTTCGCATTTACAAGAAAGAGAATAAGACACGGAAAAGCAGGAATAGGTGCTACAAAATCAAGTACTGCAGTTGCTGCAAGAAAGTAAATTAGGGATATTTTATGTCATCAGATCACAAATACAATTTTCAAAAAAAAATTGATGAAAAAAAGATTGCAAAAGCATGTAGACATAATGCTCCAATCTCTGTTAAATATGCAACAGAGTTTGGTAATTATTTTAAAAACATGCCAATAAACAAAGCAATCAAGATTGCAATAGACATTGAAAATAAACAAGATTATTTGCCACTTGTTAAATATGCAAAAAAAGTTCCAAACAGAAAAGGAATAAGTAAAAGAGGAACAACAACTGGAAGATATCCAATAAAGTGTGCAAAATATATTAGAGAATTATTAGAGTATGCTAAAGCAAATGCAGAAAATAAAAACTTAGATTCAGAAAAATTAAAGATTGTGTCTCTGTTTGCAGTAAAAGGAATCACAAGATCAAAATTACAACCAATGGGTAGAATTGGTGGTAAGTCCAGAGAATCAAAATCTACAAATGTAGAAGTTATCGTGGTGGAGGAATAAACCATGAAGGAAAATATTTTCGTTAAAGATAAATTAAAAAAAATGGCAATTGCACAATATTTACAAAAGAAATTAAAACCTGCTGGTTTTATTGATGTTGAAATAGTTAAATCTCCAATATCTACAAGAGTTGTAATCTTTGCATTAAGACCGGGTTTTGTAATAGGCAAGAACGGATTTAATATTAAAGCATTAACTGAAGATTTAGAAAGAGATTTTGCATTAAATAAAGTTCATATTGAGATTGGTGAAATTCAAAATAAAGATTTAGATCCAAGAGTTATTATTGAAAATTTAGCAAGTGACATTAACAGAGGCGTAGCTTGGAAATCTGCAGTTAATAGAGCAATGTTACAGATGAAACGTGCAGGAGCTGTTGGTGCAGAAATTGTTGCAAAAGGTAACACTTCAGGTAAAGGACAAAGAAAAAGAGCATCAAGATATGCTTTTGGATATTTAAAGAAAGCAGGATCTCAAAAAGATTTAGTTGCTTTTGAAAAACAAACCACTTTTCCAGGTCTTGGAACAATTGGTATTAGACTTAAAATAGTTCAACCAGACACTGTCTTTTCAGACAAGATTGATGTTAGAGAATTATCTCACAGATTTAAATTAGACAGAGAACAAAAGAGATTAGCTGAAAGAACAGAAGCTGTTGAAAAGGAAACAGAAGAAGTTTCAAAAATTGTAGAAGTTAAAAAAGAAAAGAAAGCAACCCCAAAGTCAACAGTTGCTGAAGAAAAACCAAAAGTTAAAAAAGAAAAAAAAGTAAAAATTAGTTTAGAAGAATTAAAAGAGTGATTTTGTAATGACAAAGAAAAATGCAATAACGATTAATTCAATTAAAGAAATAGAACATAAAGTTGGAGAATTAAAATTAGAACTAGCAAAAGAAAAAGGGATGCTTGTCTCTAAAACAAAATCCACAAATCCAAGTAAGAAAACAACACTAAAAAAACAAATTGCAAGATTACTTACAAAGAAAAATCAATTAGTAAGATCAGAGGAAAAGAAATTAATAAAATAATTTAGAGGTGTTAATTAGAGTTATGGTCGAAATTTGTCCCACATGTCATTTGCCAAAAACAATCTGTACTTGTGATATAAGAACCAAAGAGTCACAACAAATCAAAATAAGGACAGAAAGAAAAAAATTTAAAAAATATGCAACATTGATTTCAGGTTTTTCTGAAGTTTCTGAGCAACAAGAAGTTTTAAAATATTTAAAAAAAAAATTAGCTTGCGGAGGAACAGTAAAAGACAATGTCATTGAACTTCAAGGCGAGCAAAAAGAGAGAATAAAAAAATTATTAATAGAGAAAGGTTATCTTGGAGAACTGATAGATGCTTAACATTAAAAATTCAGAATTGATTGGAAAAGAAATTACAATTGTAAATTCTTCTGATAAATCAAAGATTGGAATTTTTGGAGTTGTTATCTACCAAACAAAAGATGAATTAAAAATAAGGAATAAAAAAATATTTACAATTAAATTTGGAGAAATAATTAAATTTAAAGTGAAAAGTTATGGAAACTAAAACTTGTTTAGATAAAAACTGTCCAGTACACGGGCAAATAAGCGTAAGAGGCAAAACTGTTGAAGGCGTAGTTATTAGAAAAAAATCTAGTAAAACTGCTGTTATTCAAATGAAGAAGATAAGGTATATCCGAAAATATGAAAGATATATGAAAAAGACAATCAAGCTTCCTGTTCATTGCCCAGAGTGTATGAATATAGAGATTGGAGATGTTGTTTTAGTTGGAGAGACAAGAAAAATAAGTAAAACTAAATCATTTGTAATTTTAAAGAAAGTCGGCGTTGTTAGCCATTTAGAGGAAGTTGTAGAAAGCGAAAACGAATACGAAGGTATTGAAAACGGTGATGAAGAATGAAGCAAATTAGCGCAAAAGTAACAAGAGGACTTCCAATCGGTACAAGATGTGTTTGTACAGACAATAGTGGTGCAAAAGAAGTAGAGATTATTTCAGTTATTAAATTTAAAACAAGAAGAAAAGGATTACAGATTGCAGGAATTGCTTCATTAGTTAACGTTGTTGTTAAGAAAGGAAAACCAACAATGAAAAAGAAAATGGAAAGAGCAGTTGTTGTAAGAGTTAAAAAAGAATATAGAAGAAA
>CAYWUF010000035.1:0-5420 GCA_964461425.1 uncultured archaeon
CAAGCTGATCAAGATTTTTGTCCTTATGATAAGATGGTTAAACATGTTAAAGAAGCAATGGATAAAGCAGTTAAAGAAACAGGAAAGAAAAAAGTTCATTCTTTTAATGTTTCTGCAGCTGATTTTGACACTATGATAAAAAGATGTGAGATGATTAAAGATGCAGGATTTGAACCAGGTTCTTATGCTTATTTGATTGATGGAATAACTGCAGGATGGATGGCTGTTCAAACTTTAAGAAGAAGATATCCTGATGTATTTATTCATTTCCATAGAGCATCACACGGAGCATATACCCGAAAAGAAAATCCAATTGGTTTTACAGTTTTAGTTCTTTCTAAATTTGCAAGACTTGCAGGAACTTCAGGAATACACACAGGAACTGCAGGTGTTGGAAAGATGGCTGGAAGTCCAGAAGAAGATGTTATTCCTGCAAACAATATTCTAGATTTAGCAGCAAAAGGACATTTCTTTAATCAATCTTGGGCAAAAGTTCCAGAGCATGATAAAGATATAGTGAGATTAGTTGAAGAAGATAGAGCACATCATGTTATTTTAGAAGACGATTCTTGGAGAGGAGTAAAGAAATGTTGTCCAATAATCTCTGGAGGATTAAATCCAACTCTTCTTAAACCATTTATTGATGTTATGGGTGGAGTTGATTTTATCACAACAATGGGTGCAGGATGTCATGCCCATCCAGACGGCACACAAGCAGGAGCAAAAGCTTTAGTTCAAGCTTGTGAAGCATACAAGCAAGGAATTGATATTCATGAATATGCTAAATCACCCGAGCATAAAGAACTTGCAAGAGCAATTGAATTCTTTGAAAAAAAGAAATGTCCAGAATTAATATATGCAGAAAGCGTAGAAGAAAGCAATTAAGCTTTCTTTTTTTATATTAACAAAGTAGCAATTTATATGACCATAGAATTTGATAAAGTAAAAGAATCTGATTTAATTATAAAAAAGGTCAGTAAAGATTTAACTTTAATTACTTCAAAAAAACAAGATCATTCTTCAGAGCAAGTAATTACTTTTGTAGAATATCCTAATGGTCAAAAATATATTTCTATTGCTCCAAGGCAAATTAAAGGAAATTTTAAGCACAATCATTTTTCATTTCTATTTTTGATACAAGATTTAGAAAAAAGAACTCCATTTGTTGATAATTCAAAAGTTGAATTAATAGTATATGATCCTAAAGAAAAAAAATTTAAATGGGAATCAAAACACAAGAATAATGCTGTTGAAGAAATAGTGTTAAAACATTTAAGTAAAAAAGAAGCATTACTTAAAAGATTTAGATCAATAAAGAGAGTGTAGATATGAAACTTATTTTAACTAGACACGGACTAACAATTGAAAATACAGAAGGAAGAGTGCAAGGCCAGTTGCATGGAACTCTTAACGAAAAAGGGGCAGAACAAGCACAAAAACTTGGACATCGTTTTAAAGAAGAACCATTTGATATTATTTATTCTAGTGACCTTAAACGCGCAGCAGATACTGCTAAAGAAATTCATAAGCATCATCCCACAGTTCCAATTGTCTTTACAGAAAAACTAAGAGAAAGAGATTTGGGTTACTTGCAGGTTTAACAAAAGAAGAATTTGATTTTTATAAATCGGGGCCTTTTCCAACTGAATTTATAGATGATCCTAAAAATTCAGAAAAATATAAAATAGAAACAATAGAAGAAACATTAAATAGAGCAAAGGAATTTATTGATGAAATTTATGAAAAACATAAAGACGACACAATAGTAATTGTAAGTCATGGAAACTTTGTTAGAGCTTTAATTTCAAAAATTACAGGTAAAGACTTTTTTGATATAGAAATGCTTTCAAACGCGGGTGTTTCAATTTTTGATATTGATGAAGATAGAAATCATAAGATAATACTTCATAATTGTATAAAGCACCTTGATTAGAAAAATATTTATAAATAGTTCGTTACTTCATATATAAAATGGAAAATATATTTGGTTTTGAACGGCTTTTTTCTTCAAAATCAACCTCTTTCTTTTTTCTTCTCAGTTCAAAAGTTTTCTATTTTTTTAAAATCAATTTTTTCTCTCTTTCTTTCAGACTAATTATTAAAAAATGGGGGTTATATCTATGACTAGACATCTGCTTTCTTTACTTGATTTTAGTAAAGAGGAAATTATGGAGATTCTGGAGTTATCTAAAAAGATAAAGGAACATCCAGAGAAGTTCTCAGATAAAATTAAAGGAAAAAGTGTATATATGTATTTTGAGAAAAGCTCAACTAGAACTATGGCATCAATGTACGCAGGAGTTAACGCTATTGGAGGACAAGCCTTTGTTCTAACTAATGCTCAGTTTTCTGTTGGCAAAGAATCATTGGCTGACACAATTAAAACCTTAGAAAGATACACTTGTGCTCTTGCAGGAAGAGTGTATAAGCAAGAACTTTTAGAAGAATGGGCTAAATATTCTAAAGTTCCAGTAATTAATCTTTTGTCAGACAAATATCATCCTTGCCAAGCACTTGCAGATTACTTAACAATCCTTGAACACACAGAAGCATTTCAAGAAGATGAAAAAATCAACCAAGAAAAAATAAAACAAACAAGCGTTGCTTTTGTTGGGGATGGGAATAATGTTTGTGCATCTCTTGCCATCTGTGGATTAAAGTTAGGATTTACAGTTAAGGTTGCAACACCTAAAGGTTATGAACTTGAAAGTAACCCAAGAGTAAAAGAGTTTTTAGAAGACTATAAAGAAAAATATTTCGCAAGTAACGATGCAAGAGAAATGGTAAAAGAAACACACTTTGTTTACACAGATGTTTGGACATCAATGGGACAAGAAGTAGAGAAGGAAGAAAGACTTAAGTTGTTTAGACCATATCAAGTTAATGAAGAATTAATGGCACTAACAAATAATGCAAAATTCTTACATTGTCTTCCTGCTGAAAGAGGAAACGAAGTCACAAAAGAAGTGATTGATGGAAATAATAGTATTGTCTTTGACCAAGCAGAAAATAGATTATGGACAGAAGCTGCAGTAATCTTATATTTAAATAACATAAGGGGGTAAAAAAATGAAAGAAATAAAACATATAATTTCAATTCATGATCTGGAAGTTGATCAAATAAATTATATTCTGGATAAAGCAAAAGACATAGAAGATAATCCAGAAAAATACAAAGACATTCTAAAAGGAAAAGTAATTGCAAGTCTTTTCTTTGAGCCATCTACAAGAACTAAGATGTCTTTTGAAACTGCAGTTAAGAAACTTGGAGGAAATACGATCGGTTTTGAAGATGTGCAAAACACTTCTGCAAAGAAAGGAGAAACATTTAGTGATGCAATTAAAGTTATTGCTGGGTATTCTGATTTAGTTGTTATGAGAACAAAGATTGAAGGAGCTTCTCGCTTGTCTTCAGAATAGCAAACAAGCCAATAATCAATGGAGGAGATGGAACTAATCAACACCCAACTCAAACCCTTCTTGACCTTTATACAATTAAAAAAGAAAAAGGAAGACTTGAAGGATTAACAATTGGTTTCTTTGGAGATCCAAAATATGGAAGAACTGTTCATTCTCTTGTTGAAGCAATATCTCTTTATAGTCCAAAAAAAATAAAATCTATTGCAGCTCCTCAGTTCCAGATTGGTAAAGAGTATCTTGAAATGCTTGACAGTAAAGGAATCAAGTATGAAATTTTAGAAGACGCTAAAGGAAACTTAAAAGATCTAGATATTCTTTATGTAACAAGAACACAACTTGAAAGAATTGTAGAACCAATAGACCTGGAACCATTAAAGAAGAAATACACTATTTCTAGGACGCTTTTAGAAAGTGAAGGAAACCCTTCTCTTCTAGTCATGCATCCTTTGCCAAGAGTGTATGAGATAACGACTGATGTTGACTCCACACCACACAACATTTACTTTAAACAAGCAGACAATGGAGTGCCAGTTAGAGAAGCAATAATATGTATTCTTTTAAAGGTGATAAAATGAGTGAAAGAAAAATAGGAACAATAAATGACGGTGTAGTGATTGATCACATAGTTTCAGGAAAAGCAAACGAGATTGCAAGGATTCTAAATCTTAATAGCTTAGTAGAATTTGTAGTTATTGCAAACAACTTAGAAAGCAAGAAGACAGGAAAGAAAGACCTAATCAAGATTGAAAACAAAGAACTTAGCCAAGAAGAATTAAATAAGATTGCTCTTATCTCAAAGGATTCAACTATAAACATAATTAGAAATTCAAATGTTTTTAAGAAATATAAGGTGGAGGTTCCTGACGTTGTAGAAAACATTCTTGTTTGTAACAATCCAAACTGCATAAGCAATAACGAAAAGATCAGTAGTAAATTCTATTGTCTTGACAAAAGTAAAATAACTTTAAAGTGCCATTACTGCGAAAAGAAACAAAATGAAATAAAGATAAAATAAAATCTTTATTTCTTTTTTACAATAATTAGCATATGACTTGAAATATCCGCTGCAATTCTTGTTGAACAAAGTTGCTCATGTGCTTTTAGCCAATTTTGTTTAATGGTTTTGTCTTTTAATTCCGCAAATTCTTTTTCTTGAGCAGAAGCAAATCCTTCAAGGCCAACAGTTTCTAATAATTTTGTTTTATTTTTTGGAAATAAATTTTCTAGTTCATCAATAGTAAAGAAATGACAATATGACTTTTTAGTTCCATTTGAACTTGCTGATCCCCAGTTAAAATCGTCTCCTTCAATAAAAGTTCTATTAAAATGCATTGCATCTTTAACTTCATGAGGCCATTTTTTTATATAATTAAGAAGTATTGCGTATTTTCCCATAACTGAAACAAAGATTGGTGCATTCTTCTTTGCAACTCTTATAAGTTCATTAACTGCTTTTTGTCTATCTTTTTTTTCAACATGAGATAATGGTCCTCCAAGGCAGATTACTGCATCAAAGGAATTGTCTTTAAATTTAGAAAGATTTACAATTGTTCCTTGAATAAAATCTTTTACTTTTTTTTCTTGTTTTGCTTCTTTAATTTTTGTTTTAGCAAGTTCAACATTTTCTTTAGAATAATCTAAAAGAACAACATCATAACCTTTCTTTGCTAAGTCAACAGTATATCTTCCAGGACCAGCCCCTGCATCCAGTATTAATCCTTTTTTAGGCAGATGTTTTTTAAGAAAGATTTGAGTTGTATCCCATTCTAATTTATGATATTGATCTCTTATCAACCTATTCCATTCATATTCTGTAGATTTGTCATAATAGTTTTCTACTGATTTTGAAACATTTTTTACTTTTGTAATTTTCATATTTATCACATAAATTTAAGAATCAATTATTTTATAATCTTATTTGTAATCTATATTATTGTGGTAAGTCATGTCAGAAATATATTTTAAAGCAATTGATGATTATTCAAAGACAGAAGAGATTA
>CAYWUF010000036.1:0-5353 GCA_964461425.1 uncultured archaeon
AATTAACTCCATCTGCTTTTCTTTTTCTTCTCTATCGGATAACTTTCTATTAGTTCCTTAATACTTACGTTTTCTTCTCCACTCAGTTCACCTTCTTTCCCGTAAGTGCTTGAGACAACCATCTTCTTGTCTGGGTTGTTCTCTCTTAAAGTCTTTAACATCTCTCTTTGTTCTGTTTCTGAAAGAGTGGGGTTGTAAACAAAAACAACCAAGTCAGAGATTGCTTTTATCGCAGCAATTGCTTGCTTTTCAATAGCGTTCATTTCTTTAAAATCGTGATGTATTAAACCAGGAGTGTCAATTACTTGAAAGGTTTCTTGTCTTCTCTTAAAGTAACCGACATTTAAGGCTTTAGTTGTAAAAGCATAACTGTTAATCTCTGGTGTGGCTTCAGTAATCTTTGTCAGATAAGTGGTTTTACCTGCGTTTGGAATTCCAACAAGAACTATAGTTTTAAGATTAAAATCAGGATTAGCAATTCTTTTAAATTCTTTTTCTAAGTTTAAAAGTTTATCAAAAGTGGAGTCAAGATTTCTTAAAACAGAAGAAAGTCTTCCAACAAACTCCTTCTTAATTCTAACAAAGTAGTCTTTATCGTGTTTCTTGCTTCTACTGCCTTGCATCTTCATTAGTTGTCGTTTATATCTCTCAGCCAGTTTATTAATAACAGTAATATTACTAGTAATGTGGTTTCTATATTTTTCCATAGTTGATTTTGGACAGATATTTTTAAACATCATTCCATAGTATTCGTTAACAGTATCATAATCAGGAAGCTTGTCTGAAACATATTTAAGTTTTTCAGTAACTTCAATTTGATAAAGAGAAATATACTTATGTGCCATGTCGTTTCTCTGATAGTCTTTAACTCTTCTTACTTTATTTATGACTGCATCTAAAATGTCCTTAGATTTTGTGATTTTTGGAAAGTTCATCTTAATTTCTCCTAAAAAGTTACATTTATAATTAATTTCTTTTATATTTATATATAGAACTACTTATATATTATATATAAGATTTTCTTTTTAAAGCCAATTATTATAATGAGGAATATGTATGAATTTCATAAATGCAAAAAATCATAAAAAATTATTTATTGTGCCACTAGTTGTTGCAATAATTTGTTTAGTTTTAATTTTTATAACTCCAGGAGTATCAAGAGGAATCGACCTAAAAGGCGGAAACCAACTTGTTTTAAGATACGAAGGAGAGGCAATTGACTCAATAGTTTTAGCAAATACTCTAAAACAAGAATTCAATTTAAAAGAAGTAAATGTTAATGAGACAAAAGGCCCAACAAGTGTTGGATTAATAATTGATTATTCAACAAGTCCAGAAGTCGATACAGCAAAAGTAGAAAAAGACAAGCTAGATTTTACAAATGGAAACATTGATGATTTAAAAACAAAAACAAGAACAATTCTTTCTCCTCTAAAAGATAAAGGTTATTTGAGTGAACAAGCAATAACTGATATTTCAGATATAAGAAATAAAGAAGAGTTAAAAATTTATTTAAATGAACATATAATCTTAGCAAATAATGAGTTTAATAATAAAATAATAAACAAGGTAAAATCAGAACTAAATCTAACAACTGAAGCAAAAATACAAACAAGAGAAGTTTCAGCAACTCTTGGAAAGGATTTTGTTAAGTCTTCTTTAAAGGTCGGAGTTATTGCTTTTATCTTATTATCTTTTGTAATATTTTTATTCTTTAGAGAGATTATTCCTTCAGGATTAATTATCTTTGCTGCTGCTTTTGATATATTAGTAGCTCTTGCAGGAATGGCACTTTTAGATTTACCATTAAGTCTAACAACAATTCCAACATTGTTAATGCTTATTGGATATTCTGTTGATACAGATATTCTTTTGACTACAAAATTATTAAAAAACAGAACAGATGATGTTTATGATGCTGCAAATAAATCTATGAAAACAGGTTTAACAATGACAATTACAACATTAATTACAGTTCTTGTAATGCTCGTGATTTCATATTTTATGCAAATGACTGTAATTTTAGAAATTGCAGCAGTTTTATTCTTCGGTTTAATTGGAGATTTAGTTTCAACATGGTTCTTTAATGCTCCTGCATTAATATCTTATGTTCAACACAAAAATAAAAATAAAAATTAAGGAAAAGGTGTTTTTTAGATGAAGACTTTATTAAAAAAACCAATAGTTATTATTTGGATAATTATCTTATTGTTCTCAATAGGATTACTACTAACAAAAGGAATACAATATGGTGTTGATTTTGCAGGAGGTACTTCTTTTTCAATAGTTCTTGAAGAGCCAGTAGCTTCTGATGAAATGCCAAGAGTTGTTTCAATAATTAATAGAAGACTTGACTGGGCTGGTTTAAAGGATGCAAAAGTTACTTCTTCAGGTAACCAATACATTACTGCACAATTAGCAGAGTCTGATGCAGATGAGATCACAAGATTAAAAAACACTCTTTTAAAACAGGGAAAGTTTGAAGCAGTATTAGATGGTAATGTTTTATTTGTTGGCGAAGACATCATTACAATCTATAAAGATCCAGCAAAAGGTTATGGTATACAACAAGTTGATAGAAGTGGAGCAAGTCAATGGGTTTTACCATTTATGTTATCTCCAGAAGCTTCAAGAAGATTTGCAGAAATGACCTTTCACAAATGTACTGCTGTAGGCTTTGATTCCAAAAAAGTAGAATATGATTGTGAAAAAACATATTTTTTTATTGATAGACCAACAGATGCTTTATTTATAATAGATACAGAAACCTATACTGACGAAAGACAAGTTCCAGTTTCTCCAGAAATAACAGGAAGTGAAACAATTTCTTTTGAAGATATTATTTCACAAGTTACAGACAATTATTACATAGTAGGTTCTGAATTAACAGATGATGAAAAGTTAGAAATAAAATCTGATTTAGACAACTATTCTAAAGTTATAGTTTCTAGTTCTGTTTCAGAAAATGTAAAAGAAGAATTAAAAGAGATGGGCTATAGAGTTGTAGTAATAAACAAGTCTGGAACTCAGCCTTGGATTTGGGAAGCAACAGGTTTAAAGTCAATAATCTCTTTAACCGAAGGAGTTGCAAATATGGCTGCTCCAGCAATAACTTCTCCAAAGTTTGAAACATTTAGTAGTCTTACAATCACAGGCAGCACTTCTTCAAAAGAAGAAGCAAAAACAAGACTTGATGATTTATTAGTTATCTTAGAATCAGGATCATTGCCAATAGCAATAGAAAGCATAAGCACAGAGTCCATTTCTCCATATTTAGGAGATGAGTTCTTGAACAATTCCTTATGGATTGGTTTAATTGCGTTGTTGACTGTTGCTTTGGTTTTGTTTTTAAGATATAAAGTCTTTAATTTAATTTTCCCAATATTAATTTCAGATGTTTCTGAGTTAGTGATTTCTTTAGGATTCTTATCCTTAATACAATTTAGAGTCGATCTTGCAACAATTGCTGGAATTATTGCAGCAATCGGTACAGGTGTTGATCACGAAATAATAATCACAGATGAATTATTGAAAGGCACAGGAAAAGACGAAGAGAAATCTGGTTTAAGCCTTACAGCAAAAATTAAGAACGCTTTCTTTATTATCTTTGCAGCAGTTGCTACAGTCTTTGCAACAATGCTTCCAATAATTTTCTTTAATGTTGGACTAAGTAAATTTGTTGGTTTTGCAATAACTGTAATGTTTGGTGCAGTACTTGGTGCCTTTGTAACAAGACCAGCGTACGCTGAGATTGCTAAAGTTGTTGTAGCACACCATGAAAAGAAACAAAAGAGTAAAAAATGATTACAGAAGCACAATTATTAGAACTATTAACTCCTGGAGTGATTGGGGGTTTTGCTGCAGGATTAATTGTGCTTCTTATTTTTATTTTTATTATTGTTTTTTTATTTCTTTTGGGTGTGTATGTTTATTATTGTTTAGTTTGGTTTAATATTGCAAAGAAATTTAAATATAAAAATGCTTGGCTTGCTTGGATTCCAATCGCTAATCTTTTCTTAATGCCAATTCTAGCAAAGAAACATTGGGCTTTAGGTTTCTTGCTTTTGATTCCAGTAGTTAATTTAGTTTTTTCAATAATCTGGTGTTGGGAAATCTATAAGAAAAGAAGATTTTCTGGAGCTTTAAGTTTAGTAAAAGCAGGCTATGTTATTCCACCACTAATTCCATTTGTATTTATTGCTGATTTTATTATTATGGGAATCATTGCTTTTGAAAAGTAGAGAATTAAAATTCTTTTTCCATTTTTTTAGTTCTTTCAATATATTTCTGTTTTTTATAAAAGTTAATTCCTTTTTTATTTAAGGTAGATACCTCTAACCTTATGATTTTAACTTTTTCTTCTAAGCACTCTGCTTCAAATTTGGAATATAGTTTCTGGCCTATACCTTTATTTCTGTATTTGTCTATAATAAAAAGACTCTCAAGATCTGCAACTTTTGGTTTATTTTTAATGATTTTTCCGTAAAGATAGCCAATTATCTTTGTTTTATTTTCTGCAACAATCATAAAATATTTGTTTGAATTTATAAATTTTAATAAATAGTTTTTTCCACTTTTTGTTTCTGGCCACCCCAGATCTAATGTTTTATAGTAATATTCTTCTTTTTCTTTTTTAAGTAACAGAGAGTTTAGTTTTTGTATCTCTGTTATATCTTTAATTTCAGCCTTTCTTATTTTCATGTTTTTTGCACCCCGATTTTAACAAGCCAGACAACCACAAAAAGCATTAGAAACCAAGAAGCCACATGTAGTGGGTTATGTAGTCTTATCTTTTCAGACAACATTACAAGCATTATCCTTAAGAGGTTAAGCAAAAACAGAATAATTACACTAGCAACTACCTGTTTTAAACTAATCTTCTCTTTAATTGTTCTTAAAGCTACAACCACCCCTAGATAAGCAGAAACTGAAACAATTCCTGAACAATAAACTACAAAGTCAAAGGCTTGGTAATTGACTGAGTCCTTTAAGAGAAAATAAATGATTTGTTCTTCAAGACCAACAAGAAAATTGCCAAAGACAAAAACACCGATAGCTAAAAACAAGAAATAGCTTATAAAAAAAGCTACAATAAATCTGATCTTTTCTTTTGTCTTCATCTAAGATATTTATAGATAAATGTTTTTTAAATAGTTACTTTATAAAAGACTAAAAACTAATAAAGATATTCCACCAATAATTAAAGTGGTTAGAAAGTTAGTTTGGCTATTGTCCAAGTATCCTTTATTTTCAAGTGTTGCTCCAATAACGCTATCTATTAATGTTCCAACAATTCCAAACAAAGCAATAATTATTGAAATCTTAAATTCTATTTTAAAAATAAAATAAAACA
>CAYWUF010000037.1:0-5152 GCA_964461425.1 uncultured archaeon
GATCATCTAAAACCCAGTTTGTAGATTGATCCCATGTCCAGAAGTATGAGCTTGGAAGCATGGATTTTGGTCTTGAAAGGTTGAATATCATCTTATCCTCCTTGTTACTGCTACTTCATCCATTATACAAGGATAGGAAGGATAATTAAAACAAAAATAGAAATCTTATGTGAATATATGAATATATGTATTAATATATAAAAAAAAGAAGTGAATTTAAAAATATTACATAAATCTGTCCCCCCTGTACCCCTTTTTTACGTTATATATAGTGTAGAGATAAAAGTATTTCAATAGTTCAAAAAATTTACTGTAATTGTAAACTTTTTATGAACAAACTTGACATACTATATTAGCAGGACTATATTGAGGTTACAGAAGTTATATTTAATATTTTTCAGACAAATTGTATTACTTATGAAATCGGAGGATTTATATGAAAAAGAGAAAATTTATAGTTTGTTTTACGATACTATTTATACTAATGACTGTTATAGGTTTTACATTGCTTACAGTTTCTGCTGAGAGTGATTTGATTACTATATCAGGAAGGATATATTATGATTCGAACAAAAACAGCGAATATGACACTAATGATAGTATATTCAGCAATATTAATATTGAATTGACAAGACAGATAAAATCTGTTTCATATGGCGATAACATAGATATACAAGAGTACGAACCGGTAAGCAGTATAAAAACAAATGAAGCTGGTGAATATGAATTTTCAATAAGGAAAGATGAAATTTACAAAATAGTTATAAGTGATAAAGAGTATATGTCATCATATGATTACGATGCAATAGATGTATGCAAAGGAGTTGTTTCCTGTAGTTATGATATTAAATTAAGTGACAAAACCATTTCAGAGGAAAAAGACAATAAAGCAGAAGATAATGATACAGAGTTATCAGACAAAGGTGAAGGAAATAGTAAAGTTGTGTTTAATTCATTGTCTGAAAAAATGCTTTATTATTCTGAACATATAAACAAAGACGAACTCTCCAGTTACTTATTAAGTGAAGATAGCGAATTAAATATTGCTGAATTGCATAATTATTTATATAGATATATATCAACTCACGATGATGAAGCTGTTAAGGAAAATTACATAAAAAATGAACAGGTTGAATATTATAACCAAGGTAATACTTCAGGTAAAACAAGTGATTTAAATGATTTGAATACTTATTTTGTTTTGGGACCTGGGTACGATATAGATGGTGATGGGTATGTATCCAATGAAGAAAATGAACGGCATTTTGCAGTATGGTATACAACCTCAACTACAAGCGACAATTTTTTAGAATATTGTTGGCCTAGTATTGCTCTTATTGAGAATTATAAGGATGTAGTTTTAGATGATGATGATACTGATGGAATAACCAATGGTCGTGATCCTGACAGCGAATATTATTCACTTATAGATTTGGACAATAATGGAGACCCTGATTCTATCGAGTATTATGCTTTGCTTTTTGAGAAATTGTATCGCAGATTATTGGATGAACATGAAGGAATAAACGAGCCAGTACCGCATCCTGATAATGACTTAATTAATGTATATTTAGGTGACATATCAGGTACTGGACAGACTCGTCCAACACAAATATACAATGAAAACAATAAACCGACTACTGCAAGTGCCGATATTGTTATTGACATAAATTTGGAACAGATAATTGATATTCAGATGGTTTTTGCTCACGAGCTGACTCATGCTTTAATATATGCAAACAATTATCAGGTGAATGAAAGTATTGATGAGGCATTTACAACATTTTCAGAAGTGAAGATTGTTACGCCTGTAAATGATACAGAAACAACGAGATTTAAAGCAAACTTAGCACCGTTTGTCAATGATTATTTGGGTAATACAGAATTACCTTTAGATTATGGATATGCTTCTAATATTCATAATGAATATGGTGCGGTAATATTCTTATTGTATTTAGAAAGCTTATACGGTCAGAATATAGTGAGCGAGATACTATTTGAAATGGCAAATCCGGATGACTTAAGTTATTCATATCTAGAAATTATTAATGATGTTTTAATTGATTCATATAATACGAGTCTCTCTGATGTATTTGCTGGCTTTACATCAAGTATATATGATATTTACCATACTGGGATATATGATGACTATATATACTGTTGGTATAGAGGCGCAGAATCCGTGCAGGAGTGGCACGATGCTTATGGAGTCTCAAGTAATAGGCATATACTGTCATTCCCATATAATAGAAATTCATCAGTGATGTACTTATCATCGCATTACTACAGTTTCAAACCGTCATATGCTTCAAGTTCAATTGTAACTTCGATATTAGGACAGGATGATACAGGTTTAATGGATGCTGAATTTGCTGTCTATGTATATTTGGAAAATGAAAATAATGGGGTGTTTTCTATACAAGATCCGATTGAATATATCGCATCTAATTATCAGAACGACATCTACATAACAACAAGAAACATAAATGTAGATTATACTGGTGTTGGCATAAGTATAGCAAATCCATTATGGGCTGATGAATATTGTTTTGATTATTCAATAAACTGTATAGCCCATTCTATGGGTCCATGGACAGTGACCCAAGTATCAACTTGTTCGACTGTAGGATCAATGGTAAGAAGCTGTTGTCATGCAAATTGCAATTATGTTGAAACACAAGGTATACCGCAAAATCCCAATAACCATATAGGACCATTTGAAACCATAGTAATAAGCAGCCCCACATGTACTGAAGAAGGCGAATCAAAGCTAAAATGTACAATATGCAATGGAACAGCGTCAACAATTGAAACAGATGCTCTCGGACATGACTTCACGATATATCAGAATACATCATGTCAGCCATACAGCAGTACTCAGCATAAGGTAATTGAACAGTACAAGTGTTCCAGATGCCCGGAACTTAATAACGAGATACAGTATGCATCACATACATATAATATTCCAGCAGCCACATGTGATACTGCAAAATACTGTACAGAATGCGGATATGAGGCTCAGCCTGTTCTTGGGCACAACTATAGTGCGGCTACATGTGAATTACCTGCGACCTGTACAAGATGCGGAGCAACTACAGGTAACCCTTTAGGCCATAATATGGGTTCCTGGTATACTGTTACAGCATCTACCTGCTGTACATATGGTACACAGAGAAGAGACTGCTCCAGATGCGGGTATTATGAGACCAACTCTCTACCATTGAATTCATCCAATCATTCAGGAGGAAGCCATACTGAAACTGTAAGCAGTCCGACATGTACAGCTTCTGGTTCCCAAAGAGAGGTATGCAATGGATGCTCTGTTGTGCTTAGCACGTCATCAATCCCAGCATTAGGCCATAGCATGTCAGGATGGTCGGTTATAACAGCATCAACATGCTGTACGCCGGGCGCACAATCAAGATACTGCACGAGGTCCGGTTGCAGCTATAGTGAAAACAGTTCATTACCTCTTAATCCTAATAATCATTCTGGAGGCACATACTGGACAGTAACAACAGCAGCTACATGCACTGCTTCAGGTGTACGCTCACAGATATGTTATGGATGCAGCACTGTGCTGTCAACACAGGCTATACCGGCACTTGGGCACAACTGGAGCGGGTGGGTATACCAGTACACATATTATGACGAGGACTGGCAGAGTTATGTGTATGTATATAAGAGGACATGCTCAAGATGCGGAGCTGTTGAGTATGACTATATATAGATAAAAGCTGTTTACAAGGAGTAATATTAAGATGAAAGGCTTATTAATCAGAAGGCAATACAGCAGAGTCAGGCTTTGCATCATATATATGATGTTAATGAGTATAGTGTTGTGTATGTGTATACATCCTTTGATTGTGAATGCTTACAGACCATTACCAACTGATAGGCTTGGAGACTATATATATTATTATGATAGCTTTAATAAAGTGTATGGCTATGTTGGGACAGACGAGGATATAGTAATTCCCGTTATTAATAATGATCCGATAGAAATTCACACATTAGGGAATAATAGACATATAAGGAATGTCACATTGAATGACAAGGTATGGAGTGTAGATTATTCTGCATTTAAAGGATGCAAGAATTTAGAGAACATATTTGTAGACCCTGATAATGAGTATTTCAGTTCTATTGACGGGGTCCTATTTGACAAGGCGGGTACGACCCTTTTAGTATATCCGCTTGGCAGAAAGCAAACTGAATACCACATTCCTGAAGGGACTTTAGATGTTTTTGAAAGAGCATTTGATATAGATAGACTTTATTATAATACATGGCCATGTCTTAAGAGGATATATCTTCCTCAAAGTATAGAAGAATGCATCATATATAGCGAGATAATAAAAGCTGTTTATGTGGACAGTGAGAACGAAAAGTACATGAGCATTGACGGGATGCTTATCGAGAAGGAGACAGGAGAGCTGGTACTCTATCCTGAAGCAAAATCCAAGCGCTTCATTTCCCCTGACGAAGTAAAGAATATAGGGGAGAAGGTTTTTTACCAGAAAGGAATTCGATATGCAAAATTTAATGATGATCTGTCAACAATAGGTGCAAATGCGTTTTTTGGGTGCAAATTGCATAAGGTTGATATACCTGACAATGTTTCGATTATAGAAGAAGATGCTTTTGATAATAACAAGATAAGGACTCTTAAACTGGGCGATTCAGTCAGGATAATTGAAGCAGGTACATTTAGTCGGAATAGAATAAGGAAACTCAACTTAGGAAGCAGTGTGGAAGTAATAGGGACAATAGCTTTTCAATACAACAAGATAACAAGACTTAAACTCAATGATACATTGGAATGGATTGAAGGAGGTGCTTTTTCTGGTAATAATATAAAAGGAGAGCTGATATTTCCTGACAGCTTGGAGTATATAGGGGAAGATGCATTCACATCTGAAAAGATATCTAAAGTAGTAATATCAGATGGGGTATTTATAGAAGGAAATCTGTTCGGGTCTGATAAGTTCAAGAAAGTATATGATGAATATGGAGCAGGTACATATAAACGAACTAATGATGGGGAATGGATAAAAGAATGAGAATTTGTGTCGAGGTAAACAGAAATGGATGAAAGTAAAAAGAAAAGAAAAAGAAGATATTTAATTTTTCTGTTAGCAGTTCTTCTGGC
>CAYWUF010000038.1:0-5023 GCA_964461425.1 uncultured archaeon
AAATATAGAAATACACAGACTGGTAGTCAAGTGTTTGTGAAAGGAACTGATGTTGATGTTGCTGCTCTTTCAGGAATTGCAACAGATCTTGAGTTTTACCCAAAAACTACAGTTAAATTTTTAGACGATTATATTCTAGATCCTTTAAATCCAAATCTGACTTTTGGAAGTAAATATACCAAAGGAGCTTATGATTTAGATCCATTAGAAACAATGAAACAAGTAATGGACACTGTTCCTAAACAGTTTGACGACACTACAAGAAATTTTAGCGAAGTTTATAAGACTTTAAGTAATAGTGAATGGGTAAGTGGAAGAGGAAGAGATGCTTTAAATCAATATATGAGGGTGTACAATGGTGCAGCTTATCAAAGATTATTTACAGGAAACCCTATTGCTTTTGGAATAAATTTTGCATATTGGCAAATTAAAACAGGCGGTGCTACACTTTTAGGAGATTCTTTAGGATTAACAAAAATTTCAATGTATCAATTGCCTGAAAGCTATTCTGCATTCCATATCAAACATCCAGAAACTGCTGAAATTTATGAAGATGCTTATGTTGATTTCTTTGCAAACACAGGCTCTGATCAAGGAGATTTGTTTATGCAATTCTTAAATTCAGGAATCAATTGGTCTAATATTTTAGCAAAAGAAGTAACTGGAACAATTCAAACAGAATGGGCTAAATCTTTAAATAACCTTATACGTAAAATTACTGAAGGACAAATAAGAAGATCAGAAACAGACGATATCGTTTTAATTACAGATAATTTAAATCCTGGTTGTATGGATAGATGTAATTATGTTATTGGTGCAGAATATATAGAGCAAGCAACAAGAGATGCTTCCATGCTTATGGAAATTGAAATGGCAAACGTAGATGTAAATAAAGTAGAAGAGAAATTGCCAGAAATTGTAGATGCTTCTGATAAAGAAGATCCAGTAAATGTAGAAGAAACAAATACAGAAAACACACAAGCAGAACAAGAAAAAATACCAACAGAATCTTTCCAATCAACGGCATTACCAAGAGCTACTGTTTCTTTAAAAGATATAACTATTAGTACTTCTGTCCCATCTAACATAACAACCCTAAATTATATTTTAGAAAATACAACAGAAAAAAACTATACAAAACACGGACAAACATTAATTTCTTTTTCACACCACACAGATTATGATGGAACATTTTCAAATCAATCAACAGAAAGAGCAATTAATTTATTAGATGCAAGAACAAATGAAGAAACTTGTGTTCAAAAAATAGAATTGTTAGATGTCGCAGGAATGCCAATTGGTGGAATTGTGCCTAAGTCTATGAGAAATCACAGATTTGCAGGAGCATTAGTTGCTCAACAACATTTAGCATATTTGGTATTTCCAGGAGCAGGATATTTCAGTTCATTTGTTGCTCCAGCAGTTGCAAGTGATATTCCTCAAATGTTTTTAGTTATGCCTCAACTACATCATTGTGTAGATGATCAAGAAGGAACTTATGCTCATTTCTTTGTTTCTTCTCTAGAAGCTGAAAGAGTTACAAAAGATTCTAAGAACAAAGTAGGAGAAGCAATTAAAGAAGGAGTTACAAAAGCAGAAGAAGCAATTTCTAAAATAACAGCAGGCACTGAACTTGAAAAAGGAGTTAAGTTTGGAGCAGGACAAGTTAAAGAATTTGCAGAACAGAAATTACAAGAAAATCCTATTGTTCAATCAACTTATAGAACAAGTGGACAAACCGACACTACAGTTAAAGGACAACTTTTTTTCTTTGAAATGGGTCCAAAAACAAAATGTAATGCTATTGGTTATAATGATAAAGGCGTGGAAAATCTAGTAGATAAAGACACAAACATTACTCTTACAATTGATAAAGACAAAGGCGAGATGACGGTAATTGATGCAAACGGAAATCTTAAAACAATTATTGGTCAAGAAAATAAAGACTTTGTAAGATTGATTGGAACTAATTTAGGAATTCCAGCTAAAGTCGTTCCAAGAAGTTTAAGTTACATACCTGTTCCAGGAGACACTGATGCTTTATTTGAAATTGACGCTTATGGTAATTTCTATATTAAAAATTCTGCATTTTTAGATTGTCTAAGAGCAGGATATGAAGCACAAACTGGGTTAACCATTCCTTCAGGAGTTACAAATCTAGCTGATTATCTAGGTTTAGTAAAGTTAGGTAATACCGTTCACCCTACAACAAACTATTTAATTAAACCACAAAACACACAGATTATGGCAGATGGTGTTCCAAGATTAATAACAAACGGACAAGGTGCAAAAGTTTCTATTCTTGGAAACAGAATAACTAAGATTGGTCCAGTAGATTCCAGAGAATTAACAATTGGTCAGAATGTTGCAATTCAATTTGAGAGAGGACAATTAGTTTATGTTGAAGAAAAGAAAGCATATATCATGTGGGTAGAAACAACTACAGTAACACATGGTAACGACATAGATAAATTGAAAACAGAACTAGCAAATCAGAAAGCAACAAACGGATGTAGTGACACTGATGAAATTGGTTTGAAATTTAGTGTTACTCCTGATAAAGATAACGATCAAGCAAAAGCAAATACAGATAAACTAAATAAAGCTTTAGAAAAAGTAGGTCCTTTCCAAATGTTTGACACTGCTACAAAAACTTTTATTTTCTATGTTAGTGAACCACCAGAGTGTGAGCAAAGATTAAAGATTATTGATAAGATTACTGGAGAAGTAACTGATACTAAAATTAACTCAGTACAACAAACACCAACAGGTTTACTTGTTAAAACTGATGATGGTAAATCTCATGATCTTTCTTTTAATGCAGAAGAGGGCGTTCCAACATTAACTTATAATGGCGATAAAGAAACATTACTTTCTGCTCAAGGAAAAGAAGGAGCATTTTGGTATGATCCTGAAACTGGTAACTGGTATACAACTAACGGTAACTTAATTCCATTTAATGACAAATTTAAAGAAGGAATAACCTTTGCAGTTAATCCTAATGGTCAAGTTACAGGAACTCCTGGAAACAATGTATTTAATATCGGTTCTGGAAATGCAGGAGCTGGTAGTGGAGGATTTAATATTCCTGTTGCTCCTGAAAATAAATTGCTGTTTATAATGTACATCAGTATAATATTACTTGGATTTATGTTTATTTATTCTAAGGAGAAATAAATCCATTTATATTTATTTTTCTTTTTATATTATATATTTAAACGTGATTAACTATGGGAAGATTAGAAGAATATCAAGAAAATAGAAAAAATAATTTTAATAGTGTTGTAGAGATGGGAATAACTCCTTATCCTTACACTTTTGATAAAACGCATAATTCTATAGATATTAAAGAGAAATATAAAGATCTACCAGCAGATACTTTAACAGAAGAAATAGCAACAGTTGCTGGAAGAATATTATCTTTAAGATCTCTTGGAAAAATTGCTTTTATTGATCTTCATGATACTTATGGTAAAATGCAAATTGTTATTAAAGAAGAATCTGTTTCAAAAGAACAGTTTGAATTGTTCAATAAGTTAGATACTGGTGACATTATTGGAGTAACTGGTAAGATATTTAAAACAAAAAGAGGAGAGCTTTCTATTGATTGTTCAAAGATAACTTTCTTATCTAAGGCATTTTTACCTCTTCCTGAGAAATTTCACGGTATTCAAGATTCTGAATTAAAATATAGACAAAGATATCTTGATTTAATGACCAGTTTAGAATCTAGAGAAATCTTTATGAAGAGAGCTAAGATTATTAAGATAATTAGAGAAATATTAGACAATAGAGGATTTTTAGAAGTAGAGATCCCTTTACTTCAACCCCTTTATGGCGGAGCAAATGCTAGACCGTTCATAACTGAGAGCTTTGTGTGGAAGAGAAACCTTTATCTGTCCATTTCTCCTGAATTGTATCTTAAAAGACTGCTTGTGGGTGGTTTTGACAAAGTGTATACAATCTGTAAGAACTTTAGAAACGAAGGAGTAGATAAATCTCACAATCCTGAATTTACAATGCTTGAATGTTATGAATGTTATAAAGATTATAACTCTGCAAATGATTTGTTAGAAGAAATTTATGAAACTATTGCTTTAAAGCTTAATGGAACTACAGAGATTACATATCAAGGAAAAACCTTTGATTTCAAGAGACCTTGGAAGAAATTAACAATGAAAGGTGCTCTTAAAGAGCTTGGTGGGATAGATGTTGATAGTTTAAGTGATGATGAGTTAAAGAATCTTTTAAGAGAAAACAGATTGGAATTGGAGACTTATAAGAGAGGTCTTGCAATCTCAGAGTTATTTGAACACTATTGTGAAGAACACCTTCTTGGTCCAATACACATAATCGATCATCCAAAAGAAACCACACCTCTTTGTAAGCTTCATAGAGACGACAAAGACTTGATCGAAAGAAATGAACCATATATTAACGGCATGGAAGCCTGTAATATTTACAGTGAACTAAACGATCCAATCTTGCAAGAAACACTAATGTTTGATCAAGCAGATCAGGGAAGAGCAAAAGGCGAGAATCATCCAATAGATACAGACTTTATTGAGTCTTTAAAGTACGGTATGCCTCCAGCTTATGGTTTAGGTCTTGGAATTGACAGGCTTGTTATGATCTTTACAGATTCTCCAAACATTAGAGAAGTCATTCTTTTTCCAATGATGAAGGAAGAAGGAGATCAATAGGGGAAAAAGAAAAGTATTTAAACCTATTATATTACATATTAATATCAATTTAATAACATTAAAAAAAGGTAATGAGATTATGACACAAAAATGTATAATTTGCGGAAGAATAATAGGAAACTATGGAATATATTGTCCTAAATGTCAAGAAGACTTAGAAAAGAAAATCCAAAAAAGAGATAGATTTGAAGAAGTTTATAAGAGTGCAGATTTCTTTGAAAGACAAAGATTAAGAGACGTAAAAGAAGCACTAAAAGAAAGACAATCAAGACAAGGACAAACTGCTTCTAAAAAAACAACTGTTTCTAAAAAATAAGATT
>CAYWUF010000039.1:0-2896 GCA_964461425.1 uncultured archaeon
TTTAAATTTAATTTTATTAAAACCATTTAGATAAAGTCTTTTGCTTATCTACTTCGTTTCGTTTCTTTTCAAATTCGTTCAAATAATTGATTGTTCTTTTTTCTTCAAAGCCTGCTTTTTCTATTAAAATGTGTTCTATCTTTTGCCTATTGAATGTTTGTTTTTCAAAGATAGGGTCTTTGTTAACATCAGGGTTAAGAAAAATATCTTGTATCTCCTTGTAATCAAAATCAATTTCTTTGTTTTTTTCTTTTAGTTGTTTTAAGATGTCTTCAAAGCTGTTATTTTCTTGAACAAGCTTCAAAGCAGTTTTTGGACCAATTCCTTCTACCTTGTTATTAAAGTCTGTTCCAATTAACATAGACATCCAAATTAGTTTTTCTCTAGTAATCCCAAGCTTAGAAAATACTTGTTCGCTCTCAATAACGTAAGGATAAACATCAATGTACACTTTCTTAAAAGGCACTTTTCGTTTTCCACTAGCTCCAATATTCTTTAAAAGATTAGGAGACCCAAACAAAAGGCAATCAAAGTCTTGAGAGACACAGTAGTCAACTTGATTGTTAGCAGTCATGTATGAAATCTGTGCTTCTGCTTCTCCAGGTGCTGTAAAACAAGACACTCCCATCGCTTCTAAAAGTTCTTTTGATTCTTCAATAATTTTACTATCAATAGTTGCAGATTGTCTTGCAAATCTATTCATGTTTTCTATATCTTCTTCTAAGATTGCTTTATCTAATTTTTCTTTTGCAACTGCTCTTCTATCTCTTCTCTCTTGTTTAGTTTTATTCTTAAGTTCATTACTAACTCCATCATAAACAAAAATAGGAGTAATCCCGTTACTTAAAACATTAGAAATTCTATAAAAAATCCCAGAATAATGACTAGTGATTTCTCCTTTCTCATTTTTCAAAGGTTCACCGTCAATTCCTCTTATTGTTGTAACAAACTGATACAACATATTATATGCATCAAAACCAAATTTTTGTCCTTTAAATTCAGATAAATCTATTCTTTTCTTACAATCTTCAATTAAAGCTCCAATTGCAACTCCCATTTTAATCAACTCTCATTAATAGATAAGTAACATAACTAATATAAATATAATATAACATAAATATTATACTAAATAATAATAATGATAAAATATGAATGGCTACTTAATTTTTATATTAGTTCTTTTAATTGCTTTTTGTTGTGCTACAATTGCAAGAATGTTTTTAAAACAAAAAACTTTTTTATATTTGTTTACTTTAGTTCAAACTAAAAAATTTATCAAAATGATAGATAATCTTTCTAAAAAATATGAAAAACAAATAGTTTGGTTAGCTAATTTTGGAATAATTGCAGGGTTTGGTCCATTTGGAGTAGATTATTTAATTAAAGATAAAGCTAGCAAGTCTAAAAGAATATTTGTTTTTATAGTTTCTTTATTTGTTTTTATAATGTTATCTTATAACCTTGCAGGCAATTTATTTTTAACAAATCCAATAATTCCAACTTTTATTTCTTATTTTATTATAGGTTTAACTGGATTAATGGGTTTATCTGGTTTCATCTTAGGTTCTTTAATGTTTTCAGCTTATGACATTATTGCTAAAATGTTTGTAGGTAAAGTTGCTTGTCCCGGTGTTGGTTTAGTAATCCCAGGGGTGCACATCCCTAAAACAAATTTCTTTATTCCTTGGTATGGTTGGTTAATTTTAATTGTTGCAGCATTTATTCACGAGTTTAGTCACGGAATAATGCTTCGAGTAGCAAAAGTTAAACTAAAATCTGTAGGAGTAATTCTATTTGGAATACTTCCACTTGGTGCTTTTGTTGAACCAAACGAAGAACAACTTAAAAAAACAGATAGAAAAAAAGTTACAAAAATGTATGCTGCTGGTCCAGCAAGTAATTTATTTTTAGCAATTATTTTTATGTTACTCTTATTGTTTATAGCTTCTCCAATTAATAGATATACAACAAGTATAGACAATCAAAGAGAGTTAGGGTTAGTTGTAAAAAATGTTACAGAAACTTCTGAAATTTGCGGTTCTTCTTTTGATAATCCTGCTTATGGAAAACTAGATGAAAATGATCATATTCTTTCAGTTAATGGTAGAACAATTAAAACACAAAATGATTTAAGAAAATCAGTTAAACCAGACTACGATAATGTTTTTATTGTTAAAAATCTAGACACTAATCTTACAAGAACAGAATACATAAGAACAAACGAACTAGGAAATATTGGAATTAATGCTGAAATAAAAATTGATTCAACTGTTCCAATTCCTCAGAAATATACTTACTATAAATTAATATATCAAATAATATTTTGGTTTGTTATGTTGAATTTTATTATAGCAACAACCAATTTCCTTCCAACAATTCCATTTGATGGTGGATATTTAGCACAGAACATCTATTCAGGATATTTACATAAGAAACATGATGAAGAAAAAAGGACGAAAATGGTTAAGAGATTTTTTGGATATTTAGCAATATTATTATTAATACTAAATATCATTCCTTATTTCTTATAATCTAGATTAATTATGGTTCAATCAAGATTAAGATATAAAAGTGTTAATGCAAAACCTAATTTTAAACTAGGTAGACTAGACCACTATGTCAAAGCTCAACCAGAACCACACAAAGAACAAGCATTTAGAGTAGTTGATGGACTTTTTTTTGATGTAGCAAAAGAAAGAAAAGAACGTTTCGTAATCTGGGATTCTGAAAAAGTAAGAAAAAGTCGTTTAGTTACAGTTATTAAAGATGGTAAAAGAATAACTGTAAATAATAGAAGTAATCCAAAGAATGTACACACGCATCCTGGAGAAAATCGAACCCCAGTTTTGCCTTCAATTGCCGACATAAAAACACTTTATAATACATTTATAGAAAA
>CAYWUF010000039.1:2996-4940 GCA_964461425.1 uncultured archaeon
GGGAGTTGTTCCCACACTTGAGGAAGATAAACTGAACTAGCAACTCCTTGTCTCAAGATAACACCATCTCCTACTTTGATTTCTTCTAAAATACAATCTACTGGTTTAGAAAGAATTGATACTTCAATATCTATCTTTTCAAACTCTTTTTCAGTTAGTTCATCAAATCTAGGATCTTGAAAAGCTGCAAACTTAGAATTGGAAATTATTCCTTCAAAAACAGTTTTTGTACTTGTAACATTCCCAATACATCCTCTTAGTTGGTTATGAAGAGTAAGAGTAACAAAACTTCCTCTTTTTTCCAAATATTCTTTAGGTATTACTTGCTCTAAATCTTTAAAATTATCTTTTCTTGAATCAAACACGTTTTGAATTGACCGCTGTGCAAGTCTAGAAAGCAAATGTTCTTTATTTTCTGTGTAAGAGATACTAGCATAACCAACAACTGATTTTTTTTCTTTAGTTATTTCTCCTGATGTTGTATATTTTAATAACTTAGGATTATTCCAGTCTTGTAATCTTGAAATCTCTTGAAGAACTAAAATTGGATTTTGACCACAAGCGTCAAGATCTTTTGCAACTCTGTCCAAGATTTCGTGTATTGTTTGATGATCTATTTTGTTTGCATTTTCTTCTGATTTATAATGTGAAAGATCGCTTGAAACAATTACAATTGTGTTACTGGTTATTTCTTTATTTATATCTTTAGCAAGCTCTTTAATTTCTTCTGGACTTACATCTCCAACAATAATCGGAACAATAGAAAATTCTTTTCTTGCCTTTCTAAAAACATATTGTAAAAATGGAAGTTGCACTTCAATTGCGTGTTCTTCTTCATGTGGAGAGTTATTAATCTCTGCATTTATCTTTGTAAAATTAACTTTAACATCTCCAAGGGAAGTTCTAAAATAGTTATAGTCTGGAATTACAACTCCTTTTACATATTCTGAATGATTAGGTGCTAAAATTATGACTTTAAAACTATCTTCTTCTCTTAGTAATAAATCCATATATAGTTGCTTATACCCATACATTGCAGTTTCTCCAGAATAAACAAAACCTGCGTGTGGGACAATTAAAGCATTTACTTTTTCTCCAAAATATTTTAATTCAACTTTATTAAAAAAACCACTCAACTGAGAAGCTAACGCTATCTGGCTTGCAGGATAAAATGATCCAGAAACCGCAGAGTGTCTTATATTTTTATTTTCGTCCATATTTTCACTTATTATAATTTGAATTAATATAAATAAAATAATTATCAGCATAACCCAAGTTAATTTTACAATCTTTTTCATATTAATATTTTCGTCTATATCTTACATTTTCTAAAAATGGATCAAACAAGAAAATTTTGTCTTTTTTTAAATCATAATAAATATTATCATAATCTAAAGCATCAGTTATTATTCTATGTTCTTCTATCCCATATTCTTTTTTATTTTTTAATTCTTGTTCTATTCTACGACCAACAGCTGTTAAATATTCTTTTATTTCTTCTAATTTTCTTATAGATATTTCTTTTCTTTTAATTAATTTCTTTAAATGCACACCACTAAACAACTCTGGAACAAAATCATAAACAATATAACTTTTTTTTCTAGATAGATCCTTAAATGCAAAATGATGACGTATTGTTGTAACTCCACACTCTTCAATTAAAGATAAGGCTCTTGATTCACTAATTCCATCAATTCCTCTTTCTATATAGTCATTAAAAGAACTAGTCTTTTCATTCCCGCTAGTTCTTTCTAAAATTCCCGAATTGTTTGTTTCTTTTACGAAGAATTTCCTGGTCCTGCCATTATATTTAACCGATAAAACATAAGCAACATTTGTTGTGTGTATTGAGGGGTATAATAGGTGTCTTTTAATTTTAAATAATCCATTTGGATCTTTATATTCTTTTAATCTTTCTTTTGAGACTCTATAAAATTCTCTTAT
>CAYWUF010000040.1:0-2177 GCA_964461425.1 uncultured archaeon
GGGCGCCACTTGCTTTTATTTCTTTACAGATGCTACAGATGCTTTTTTTAATTATTCCTGGCGCTCCTTTTTTAGTTGCTGGTGGTTATGTTTTTGGTAATCTTGGAATTATTTATTCGCTTATTGGAGTTATGATTGGTTCTGTGATTGTATTTGAACTTGGAAGACTATTTGGAAGGCCATTTATTGAGAGTGTAATAGATAAAAGAGCACTTGAAAAAATAGATAACCAATCTACAACTCTTGGAAAAACTCTTTTTGTTTTGTTTCTTATTCCTCCTTTTCCTCATGATGTTTTTAGTTTTATTTCTGGTATTACAAACTTAACGCTTAAAGATTTTATTATAGTCTCCTTTATTGGAAGATTGCCTTTGATAATAATTTACACAGTTGTCGGTTATCAGCTTACAAAACTTAGTCTCTTTTATTCTTTACTATTATTAATTATTATAGTAGTTGGTTCTGTTTTAATATTTTATAATAGAGACAAAATAGAAAACAACATACACAAATATACAAAAAAAATTAAAAAATAAAGGTCCTGTAGTCTAGCGGTTATGATGTTACCTTGACATGGTAGAGATCCCCGGTTCGAATCCGGGCAGGACCATTTTTATTGGTGAAAATATGATATCTAAACTTATTTCTTTAATTGTTTTATTTTTTGTAATTATTGATCCACTTACTAGTTTTATTGTTTTTTTTGTTAGCACTAAAGGATTTGATAATAAGGCAAAACTAAAAATTGCTCTCTTGTCTGTTCTTTTAGCTGCTTTTATCTCTTATCTTGTTCTTTTCTTAGGAGAAAATCTTTTACAACTGTTTAGCACAGACATTAATAGCTTTAAGATTGCTGGAGGAATCATTCTTGTAATTTTAGGAGTCAACATGTCTCTTGGAAAATCAATCACAGATATTGAAAAAATGGAAGGAGATTCAGTTCATGCCATTGCTTCAATTATTGCAACTCCACTTATTAGTGGTCCTGCAACAATTACTGCAATCATTATTTCTTCTGCAGACTTTGGAAAGCTCTTAACGGGGCTTGCAATTGGAATCATTCTTGCAATTGTTGGAATAATGTTTTATCTTTCTATTAGATATCATGAAGTAACATCTAAAGCAAAAACGGCCATACAAGTAGTAACAACTCTTATGGGTTTAATCACACTTGCTTGGGGAGTTAACTATATAATTTCTGGCGTGCAAGCAATCTTTCAAATAATCTAAAGTAACTTTCTTTGGAAGGCGTCTTTAACAATGTTATCTACAGTCTTCCATTTTAATCTAGTGTTACTTGGAAAGTCTTTATGCTTTCTAAAATAGTCTTTAAGATAATCAATGGTCTTAGGGTCAGAAGAATATCCAGAAATCTCTAAACCACCTAGTTCTTTTTTTAAAAGCTTGTCTCTTGTAACTTTGGCAAGAATTGATGCACAAGAAACAGAAGGGTAATTAAGGTCTGCTTTGTGTTCTGAAATTATCTTTGAGGAGATGTTACAGGACAGGGCCTTTAAATTGTCCTTTATTCTTCTTGAGAAATGATCAGTTGATGTATCTGGGGAATCAAAGACAATTGCCTCTGGTTCTGTTTTTAGTTGAGAGATTGCAAAGCAGGCTTTTTGTGCTTCTATCTCGTTAAGCGAATATCTGTCCATCAAGATATTTAGTTCTTCAGCAGGAATTACTGCAATTTGATAATCTTCTGCTTCTTTTTTAATAAGTTCAAAGAGTTCTTCTCTTTTCTGTGGAGACAAAAGCTTAGAGTCCTTAACTCCCGCATCTTTAAACATTTTTTCCTTGTTTTTATCAATAACACACACAGCTAAGACTAATGGACCTAAAACACACCCTCTTCCGGCTTCATCAACTCCTGCAACTAATTGTTTTGTCATATTCTTCATGGTTTTTAAATACTTTGTTTATTAAATATTATATTAGTACTTATTTTAAAAGCTTATTAAATTGGTGAAAAATATGAACGGAACAATAACAAACTATAGAATGGGCGTAAATACCCAAAAGAACAATCATTTACTTATAAAACTAGATGATGAAAAATACAATAACAAAGTTGCAGTAGCTCCATTACTTGGAAAGAAAGTAGTTTTTACAACTATTGGAAAGAAAGTAATTAATGGTAAAGTTGCTTCAGCTCATGGTAACAAAGGGATAAT
>CAYWUF010000040.1:2277-4772 GCA_964461425.1 uncultured archaeon
ACACTTGAAAAAGAAATAAATGTTAAAGAATATTGTAGAATTCTTCTTTTAGAAAAAGTAACAACTGAAGAACTAAAAAAGATTGGAATCACTAACACCAAGGTAATCGATATTATTAATTCTGGTGTATCAATCACATTAGAAGAAAAAGAAAAAAAACTAATTAAAAATTTTGCAGAAAATATTTTAGAACTTATAAAAATAAAAGAAGAACTTGAAAATCTTGCACATGTTATTGCAGAAAAGACTTATCCAAACTTTTGTGCTATTGCAGGAACAAAGATTGCTTGTCAGATGCTTGTTATTGCTGGATCAATTTCAAGACTTTCAAGAATGCCAAGTTCAACTATACAGTTACTTGGTGCTGAAAAATCTTTGTTTAAATCAATAAAGATGGGAAGTAAAAAGACCCCTAAATACGGACTTTTATTTAATCATTCTCTTATTATCAATAAAACAAAAAAAGACAAAGGAAGAATTGCAAGATTTCTTTCAGGAAAGATTGTTATTGCAATTAAGGCAGACATTTCTGGTAAAGACATGAGAAATGAACTTAAAGAAAAAATTTCTAAAAAATTAAAGGAATAGAAATATGAGTATAAAAAATCTAGTCAGTATGAATGGAAACTTCTATACTCTTGATCTAAATACTAAAGAAAAAAGACTTTGGGAACCAACAAGATCAAAGGTTTGTGCGGCTTTAAAGAAAGGCGTTAATTTCTTACCACTTAAAGAAGACTCTATTGTTCTTTATCTTGGGTGTGCTGAAGGTTATACTTGCTCTTATATTTCTGATCTTGTAACTCAAGGAACAATTTATGGGGTTGATCTTTCACCACACAGTATGCAAAAATTTGTTCTTCTTTGTAAAGAGCGAAAAAACCTTATGCCTGTGCTTTGTGATGCTAATAAGCTTGAGGATTATGATTTACTTAAAGGTTTAAAAGTAGATTTAATTATTCAAGACGTAGCTCAGAAAAACCAAGTAGAGATATTAAACAAGAATGCTAAACTATTTTTAAAACCAAACGGATATTTTATTTTAAGTCTTAAGACTACTGCAATCTCTCAGAAAAACACAAGAGACATAATTGAAAACGAAATTAAGAAACTAGAAAAAGACTTTGAGATAACAGAAAAAAGAAGACTAGATCCTTTTGAAAAGAAACACATGATAATTATTGGAAAGAAAAAATAATTATTTTGATTTAAGATAATTGTCTATTGATCTATTATATGTCTTTTCTTTTTCTTTAGAAAAATAACATGCAGGAAGCTCTTTGCTCTTTCTGTGGTGAGCAATGCATTCACAACAAATGCCTTTTCTTTGGCAAGGATAAGTGCAATTGCAAGACTTCTTGTTAATTTCTTTTTTACATTCCATATTAGTCTTTCCTAGAAAACAAACATTAGTATACTAAATATTATATACATTAATAACAACAACGCCCCTTCCATTTTAGTTAACTTTTTATCTAATATCACATAAATAAAAGAAATTATTGATAAACCAAAAATGGGTATAGCAATCTTAAATAACATCGTTGGAATTATAATAAATCCAAAAAATCTAGAAACGCTTGTTACAATAAGTAAATCAATTATGCTTGCACCAATTATGTTAGCAACCGCAATGTCAAGATGACCTTTCCTTAAAGAAACTAAGCCAACGGTCAACTCAGTAAGACTTGTACCTAAAGCAATAACAGTTATTGCAATAATTTCAGGGAAAATATTTAAAATATTAGAAATGTGAAGCATTGAATCAACAACATATTTTGAACCCGCATATATCAAAAAAGAATAAATTAAAATTAAGAAAATACACATAAATGTATTGGATTTAGGGCCTGATTCTTCTAACTTTGCTGGTTTTGATAACTTGTATTGATATGCGGAATATGCAAGATAGATTAACACACACAAAATTGCTTCAATAATAGTGAAATTGTTATCTATAATAAATAAAACAAAAAGACAAGAAACTGTTGCAAAAATCCAAAGATCTGTTTTTATTGTTTCTTTGTATAAATATTTTGTTCCGTATAAGAGGCCAACTAAACCAATTACTAAAAAAATATTTGTAGTTACAGAACCTATAACTGTTGGAATTACAATCTCTGATTCTCCTTTTATTGTTGCATAAATTGAAGATGAAAGTTCTGGAAGAGTTGTTCCAATGCTTACAATAATTAAACCAATTAAAAAAGTTGATAATCCCAGATTCCTTCCAAGCTCTTTAGATTTATCTACAAATAAATCTGCAGAATAAATTAAAATAAAAAGTCCTACAATAAAAACAAAAGCCCAGAAAAGAAATGCAAAAAACAAATAAACACCGTTTTATCTCATATATGCTTTTGTTATTATTATGTCTTCAACTGGCCAATCGCCGTTCCCTTTCTTTGTTGTTGTTTTTACATTTTCTATCTCAAAGACTATATGCATGCCTTTTGTTACTTTTCCAAAAACTGCATATCCTGGGTTACTTGGAG
>CAYWUF010000041.1:0-4770 GCA_964461425.1 uncultured archaeon
TTTGTAAAAACAAGCCTATTTTTCTTTGGAAGAACAGTTATTGGATTTTTCTTTGGCATAAATGTATCACTTATAAGAATTTTTAAACCAGAGATAATAAAAACCTACAACAATTATTACTAAAAAGATTCTAAATAGAAAACCATGCATAAATTCAGCTAAACCTAAATTTGCAATAGTGATTATATAAGTTGTAAGAGTTATTCTAAAAAGATTAAAAAATATAACGAGGGGGATTGCAATTAAAAAACCATAAAATCTTTTAAACAAATCAATACCTTTAGAAGCAAATATTGCACTAGACAATAAACAAAACTCTACAATTCCAGTACATAAGAAACTAATAATTATTGGTTCTTTTATTTTCGGAATTACAATTAGAGAAAATTTATTGATGCTATCAAAAATAAAAATGTTTGAAACTCTAAATAAGTTTTCTAAAATCCAACTAGAAAAATATCCGAAAAAATAATTAATATAAACATATAAAATTTCAGAAAGAACTAAATAAAAACAAATAAAAAAAACTATAAATAAAAATAGAAAATAAAGAGCTTTTTTATACTCTCTTTTATCTTTTAAATCTTTTTTTAAATTTCTAAGAAAAGAGTTTTTTTTCATGAAACTCTTATTTTACAATTACACCAGAAACTAAACCGTCTTGACCTGGTCTAGAAGTTACTTTTACTTTTGTCTCTTTTCCGTCTAAGTCAACTTTAAGGATTGCGCCTTTAGTTATAATCTTCTGTCTTACATAATGTTTGTTTGCTGGATTTTCTGTAACATCTAAAATTTTACCTTTTGTTGCTTTATTGCCTTGAGAAACAACAATTGTAATAGCATGAGATGCTTTCAATTTTTCATTACCACCAACAGTTCTTGCTTTATATCTTTTATCTACTTTTGAAACTGTTGTTTTTGCAAACTTTCCGCCTTTTTCACTTAAACTTTTTGTTTTTGCGTTTACTGCGTTATTTATTCCGCCTGTTGCTTTTCTTCTTGATACTTTTTTCCATTCAACCATCTTAAATCATTCCTTTTTTTATTATTTTGTTTATATTACCATGATTATAAAACAAGTACATATATTCTTAAAAATATATATATTATATAAATACTTATAATATAGAAAACTATTTAAAAAGATAAGAAATAATATTTATTAATGATAAAATATGCCAAAATTAAGAAAAACCACTACAACCACAACACACACAATAAAACCTAAAATTACTGCAGTAGATAGAAGACTTGAAAGAAAACAAAAACTAGAAGATAGATTAGATCAAATCATGGAAACCTTGATTGTGTTAGATTTTCAAAAACAAAACGAATACTTTAGTTTAGAAGATATTAAAGCACAGGAAAATTTTCTTAAAAGACTAACTCTAGAAACAACAATCGCTAAAGAATCAAAGAATAGGTCTTTGCCTCCTGCAATAAAAAAAGCAAGAATAAAAAGAAAAATAATTGCACTAAAAACTAAAATTGAATTTTTAAAAAAAGCATTTGAACAACAAAGAAGAAATCTTTTTACTCACAAAAAAAATAAAGATCATAAAAATTACGAACTAACAAAAGAATTTATGTTAACTTTAGAAAAAGAAATTAAAGAGACAAATACAAAATATCAAGAAATCAAAAAAATATTTAAACTATTCGAAATTCAATTAAAATCTCTATTAAAAAGATAAACCATTTTCTCTGCTTTTTTAGGACCCATCTTTTCTACTTCTTGTAATTGCTTTACATCTGTGTTAGCTATCGTTTTTATATTTTTAAATTTTCTTAAAAGAGCTTTAGCAAGACTTGGACCGATATCAGGAAAAGACTCTAGAATAAATAGTTGTTGAACAGAAAAAGACATTTTAGTCTTACTAAATCTGTGTTTTGGTTCTGAATTTTTATTTAAACCAAATTGTTCTCTTTTTGCAATAACGTAAAGAAAAAGAGCTGTTTCTTTTTGATTTTTGGTAAAATAAATCGGCACTCTATAGTTTAAACCAATTGCTGTTAATAAACCGATAAAAGATTTATTATTTATTCTATTATTATTTTCAGTAAGATTTATTTGACCCTCGACAATCAAGCAAGGTTTTTTTACTTTTGTTGATAGCTCCTCAACCTGATTAAAGATTCTTCCATCAATGATTGAGGCTTCTAAATCTGCTATTGTTTTTCTTTCAACTAAGACCTCATTACTTAGTTGATAATCCCCTAAAGACAATTGTTCTAGGATAACTTCAACATCAAAATCTTTATTTGAGAGATTTTTAAGCTCTTGAGAGATTTGACTTACTCTTTCTCGTAAATCGCAAACTATCTTTATTGTTTGAGGCATAACTAATAATCACTAATTCTCTTTTGCTCTTTCTTTCGCACTTTTTTTATTGCAGTCTTATGAAAATTTTTAAGAATTGATTTCATTCTCTTTTCTTTATTTTGAGAAACGTTATAGTATTTTTCATCAATTGTGTTTCTGTTTAATAAGAGAACAACCCTTCCTGCATTAAATCGTCCTGTTCTTCCCCTTCTTTGAATATTTCTGATTTCTGATGGAACCGCATCGTAAAAGACAACAAGATCGACAGAAGGTATATCAAGACCTTCTTCTCCAACAGAGGTACATACTAAGACATTATATATTTCGTTTTTAAAATCATTAATGATTGAAAGTTGTTCTTTTTGGGAGAGGCCTTTGTCGGAAGTCTTTGTGGCTTGTCCAACAAATCGTGTTGTTTTTATTCCACTCTCTTTATTTAAAACTTCCACAAGCCTTGTTGCGTTGTCTCTAAAATTATTAAATATTAAAATTTTAGATTTTGGTTTTTCCGTAATAAATTCTTTAACTATCTTTAACAATTCCTTTTCTTTAGAATATTCTAATCTTTGTTTATTCTTTGACAAATACAAAATGATTTCTCCAAATTCTTTAGAATTAATAAAAGAACTTGCAGCTTTACTTGAATGCTTAACTTTTGCTTCATCTACAACTTTATTTAAATAATTTTGAAAAGCAATAAACCCTTGCGTCTCTATAAGCTCTAAAGAATGAAGGGCTTTAAGAATAACAGAAACAAAAGAGATTGCAATAAAATGATTTGTAGATTTTGATTTGTTAATAAGTAGAAATAATCTTTTTTGTAAATCCAGTATTTGCGTTTTTGTGTAGTTGTCTGGAATTACATACCCTAGCCTTCTTAAAACTAAAATCTTTGTTTGAATAAATGCTTTTAATTTCTCTGAAACAAATCTAGAATCTTTATCGAGTTCTGTGTAAATTGTTTCAATCTCAACATCATTAACATAATCTACAACATCTAAATCTTCTTCTGTTTTTATCTCTATGTGCTTTATTCCTAAATTACTTGCAACTTCTTGAATCTTGGCTTTACTGGAACCAGGAGATGCAGTTAATCCTAATCGTTTTGTATCTGCTGAAAAATACTGAGAAATAAAAGTGTACGAATAATTTCCAACTGCTCTGTGTGCTTCATCAAATATAACCAAATTGAAATGCTCTGGAATAATTAACTTTTTCTCTAAATCGTGCTGAACTGTTTGAGGAGTTGCACAAATGACTAATCCTTCTCCATCATAAAATGCTTTTCTTTTCTCTTGAGAAATTTCTCCAGTTAAAAGAATTATTTTTTCTGCAGGTATTTCTAAGAAGTTTAAAAGGCTTTTTTTATGTTGAGAAATAAGTGGTTTAGTTGGAGATAACAAAAGAATTGATTTTTTTGGATTATAACTATAGGCAATTAAAAGAACAGCAACAATAGTCTTACCTAAACCAGTTGGTGCAACGACTAATGTACTCTCCTTAATCGCTTGAGCAGTTAAAAGCTCTTGATATAGTCTTTTCTTTATCGTTTCTTTCTTAACAATTGAATGTTTAACAAAAATAGAGCTATCCATATTATACAATAGGTTTAAGTATTTAAAAGATTATCTAGAGTAACTGTCCAGTGGAATTATCAAATTCTTGCTGGAACGGCTACTTGCTTAACTGGACTTTTTATTCTAGTAATAAGGTTTCTTACTTGCGTATCTTTTACACTGTGTTTTTGAGTCATTAATTTTACAGTCACATTAGAACCAACACCATTTAAGATTAAAGCTCTTGTTTGTTGTTCTAATTTTTTAAATCCCGCATTTTCTAATTCCTGTATTACTTGAGGTTCACTTAGTCCTCTTTGAAATAAACCTTTAGCTAAAGATTCGGGATTATAATCTAAATTTTTTATCCCATCTCTTATTTCTGGAATTTTTGATTTAATTACGTGTGAAGCATCAGATAATTCCGTGGGCTCTTTAAAACCACACTTAAATAAATAAAAAGCTAATTTAGATTTGTCACTAATCTTAAATTGATCAACAATAATATTTGCAATATCTATTGCTTTAAAACCAACTTCTTTAAGATTATATTCTAAACTAATTATCTGTCTTAAAGGAATTCCTCCTTCTATTAGATCTTTTAGATAAATGTGTTTCTTAGCTAACTGCTCTCTTGCTTTTCTTGGATCTTTGCTTTGAAGTGCAGTTTTAACTGCATCAACAACAACCTTATTTCTATTCTTTAGTGGAACAGAATTTTGAATTCGCCCTTTCGGGATTTGTATTTTTTTCATAATTAATCATTTATATTTTTTATAAATGATTATGAAATAGTTTATAAATAGTTAAGATAAAATAAGAAAAAGAAAAAGATTATTTGGTTAAAATTAACCAAATAATGCACTTAATCCTTCAGCTGCTGCTTCTTCT
>CAYWUF010000042.1:0-2226 GCA_964461425.1 uncultured archaeon
GTGTATAAATAAAAAATAAAAAAGAAAGAAGTTAATATTGGCGCAAGCAATCGCAGATAACTGCGAAATGAATTGCGCGCGAGCCGAGCGAAACCGGCTCTAGTTAATACTAACTTCTGTTGTGTCTTCTGTATTGAAGTTATAGGTCACTATTTGATTGTTTGAAATAGTGTATAACTCGTCACCTATATACAGAGATCTTAAAAGATTTCCATAGTCTTGATTGTGTGATAATTTTTCTTTCTCAACTATGTCATCGTCTGTTATTTCAAGGATATAGAAACTTGTTTCATTTCCTCTTGTATTGAAATATTCACTTACTGGAAGAACTATTAAATTGTTTTTTTCAATATATAGGAAAGCCTTGTGATCGTTTTGTACTGGCGTGTGTGAATTTTTAGAAGAAACCTTGTAGGTTGCTAGTTCTTCTGGATTTTCATAATCAGAAACATCAAACAATGTAACTTTTACTCCGTCTGTTGAGGTTCCGCCCCATTGGTTTATGCTTGTGTCTTGACCAACACCAAGTATTAAAGTATCACTTATTGGATGTAAGTAACTACTGTATCCTGGAATCTTTAAATAACCTAAGACTTCTGGATTTCTTCTGTTACTTAAATCTATAACAAAGAAAGGATCAATTTGTTTAAAAGTAACTAAGAAAACTTTATCTCCCATAAATCTTACACTATAGATTCTTTCATCTTCTGCTAAACCATCAAGAGTTGAATACTCTTCTAATTGTGAATCTAGAATTACTATTCCGTTTTCATTCTTATAATTTTTATTTGTATAAGTTATTGCTACTCTTAAATAACCATCTTTATCTTGGTCTAAAGAAAATTGGTTTAGAAGATTTCCGCTAACAAAACCAGTTGTTATCTCTCCTAACTTTCCGTCTTCTTTTAATTCTATTTTGTTAATATATGTTTTTTCTCTCTCTGTTTGTTTTTCTTGATAATATTTTTCTGTTGCTTTTTGAATGTTATTGTATAATTCTTCTTTCTCATCTTTATCTAAAGAATTATAATAGTTGTTTAAAATTTCTAAAAGCTTTTCTTGATTCTCCATATTTCTTTCAATTTCTCTTTGTATTGATGATGGATAAACGTCTTTGTAGATTGCTTTAAAGACATCTGTATTGTTATTGTAATATCCTCTAAAAAACCATGGACCCCAATAACTATTTTCTTTATGAGCAATGTACAAGTTATCTTCACTCATGTAGATTGTACTGGAATAATCAAGTAATACATCTAATGAATCGATAACAGAATCCTTTGAATCATCATACTTGATTGTTGTAACTGTGTACATGTTCTTGTTTTCAGGAGTTCCATCCTTTGGCATAATTATTGTTCTATCAAGTGAAGAAACAACTCCGTCTTTTGTTTCTTTTATTGGGTTGATTATTACATCGTCTAATAATATTGGATTGTTATAGTAGAAATTATTACTATTTGTTATTAGATATAAATAACTTTCCTTTGATCTTGACTGATAATATTCTCCATCAATTTCTATTGTACTTAATTTTTCTAAACTGTTCTCTTTAATCTCATAAGTTGTAACAACTGTTGTTGGAAGAAATAACTTTTGAGGATAAAGTAAAGAATTATCAAATTTAGACTCTTCTGTGTATTTTGTTGTAACTAGATATAATAGATCATCATCTAGTAATAATGTTTTAATTGTCTCTTGTGGACCTGTATAGTATTCGTAGTTAGTTGTTTCTTTTGATATTTCTATATTATATATATCATCTATTGGTGGAATAACACTATTAATTACTATTAACTTATTAGGTTTACCAACAAATATTTTTTCTCCATTTGTTTTAACTATATCTCCTTCATCAATTCCTTTAACTTGAACATTTGTTTGAGAGTAGTCTGAAGAACCAGTTGCTGATTGTTCCATTCCTGGAGTTGGAGCGTTAGCAACCATGTCTAACCCCATAGTCGTTGTTTCAAAAGATTTTAGTCCTGAACTTCTAACATCTGTTGAAGAATCTTGCTTTAGTAAATCTAAAAGATTACTTTTTGTTAAAATTAAAAAATCAGAATCTTTGTAAACTTCTGGTTGTTCTAAAGATTGATTATTTCCTGTAGTGTTTATACTTGGGATATTTTGTGTATTACTTTTTGCACCAATTAAAAATCCAGTAAAAATACCAATTACTAAAATTCCAATTACCATATAAATTATTGAATTATTTTTTTTCAT
>CAYWUF010000042.1:2326-4759 GCA_964461425.1 uncultured archaeon
AAATTAGCAATTTTTATTATAACGTAGATTGAAACAACTAATGCTGCTGGACCAACAAAACTTGCAAAGTTAAAAATTGTTCTTTGTAAGAATGCACCAATAACTGGTAAATCTCCAACTGGTGTAGCACTTGTTGCTATTAAAACAATTGATGCTAACAAAAATTGATTAGTGTCTTTGTCTTTAATATTTAGAAATCCAACAATTAATCCTAAGACTAATAATATTATTGTTACTGTTATTGTATGTATTGGAATTAATGCTAATATTATACAAAACAACAAACCAGTTAAAAATGCAACAGCACCTATTCTTGATAATTTCATTTTTCTCCCCCATTTTTAAATATAATATAAATATAGATAAAGAAAAAGTTTTTAAATAAAGATTATTTTAGAAAAAGTGGCAGAAAAGAGAAAAGAAAAAATCTTTGTCTCTTTTATATTTTTTTAAGTGGCAGAAAAGAGGAAGAAAAGGAGCTAAAACGGGGGTTTTATATAATCTATTACCTAATTATAAAATACACCTTTCTTCCTGCTGTTATTTTTTGTAAGTATTTATCTTTTACTAGGTTATTCAATCTCTGACTTGCTGCGTTTGTTCCCTTGTAACCAAATGCCTCTCTTATATCTTCGGCATCTGCTCTTTTCTTCTCTCTTATGTAAGTTATTATCTTATCGTCTGTTTCTGATAACATCTTAACTTCTGAATTACTTTGTGTTTGGTTTTGTGAGAGAGAGAACTGTAACTTGTCATACTTCTCTTGAATATCTTTTAAGATCTTGTTTGTTTCTTTTCTTTCTTCAAGTAACTTAAAGACAAGAACTGAAAGAACCAAAGGATCTTGTGTCTTCTCTTGAATATCCATTAAGTCAGATAAACCTAATTCCTTGAATTGTTGACCTAACAATTGCTCAAGGAACATCTTTTTAGTATCTTGTGTGTTGTCATTATTTGTCATAGTATATCATGATATAGTCATGACTTTATTTTAAAAGGATCGTGTTTTCTTTTTTTATAGAAATAGTGTTTTAGGTTTGAATTTCAAACAACTGCCTTTTTTTCTTTCAAAATTGGAAGAAATTCATTAAAATTTGTGTGCTTTTGATGAATATTATGTATAAATTTATCTAAAAACCTTTAATTTTGGTTCTTGCAAGATAAATTGTTCCTGCTATACAAACGGTTAAAACTCCTGAAAATTCAAGAATGTCTAATATCATCATAATCATTCACTTATTTAAAATATATTTCTGTATAAGTGATATATGATTTATATTAATAAAAGAACTTATTTGTTTTTTGCGTTTTAATTAAGAAAAAGTTAAGAAAGTAAACTGTACTTTAAAAAACCCTAGACTCTCTTCTTGGAACCCTAAAACCATAGACTCTTGTTTTCTCTAGAATCTTGTTTGTGATTAGATCAATCTCTTGAATTGTTAGTCTGCTTCTTAGATCTGCCTCGATTAAAACAGAAGGGTAGGTGTATTTAGGATTAAAGGCAGAAAGGTTTGCAATCATTTTAACAACAGTGTCTGTATATTCCTTTAAAGACAATCCAAAATCCTTATAATAAACAAACTCTACCCTTAGTGGATAATCATCATTTGATAGTTTTAGATAACAGCAGTAAAGATTCTCTCTTATCTCTTCTGGGAAGTCAGCAAGAATTGGATGAGCCTTAGAATCTTTTGAATATTTAAAAACTCCTGTTCTTTGGTTTTTGTCAAGAAGAGAAAAAACAACAAAAGAATCAAATAGTTCAAAATCTAGATTTTGGTCATTAAAGATTTCATCCTTTAATATTGTAAAAAACCTATTAGCCCTAGAATCTTCTATTGTTCCTGCTAGATAAATCTTTTTCTCTTTTGCTTTTTGGTAAAGAGAAAGAAACTTAGAAAGTAGATTTTCGTACTTTTTCTTCTGAGGGCACTCTTTGGTTGGCTTGTTGATATACTGAGGAATGATTGAGCCGTCGAGGAGGTGGAGTTGAGGGGTAGTTTGTCCAAGAATTAGTGAGGATAATTCTATTTCTTTATATAGTCTTGAGATGGAAGTGTTCCACATGATCTCCTCAAGTTCTAAAGAAGAACTAGAAAGATAGGGTTTAGGGAGATTATACATATTTGGAAAATATTTATAGTCTTTTAGTTCTCCCTTCTTATAATCAAAAAAAATTCCTGCTTCTTTGATTATTGTAATATTTGCAAAATTAAGTTGTTTAGAAACAAAACCAGAATCAACACCAGAAACTGCTAAAGAAAAATCTTTTTCTGAAGAAATTGGTTCAATAAGTTTTTCTTCTTGGTTATAGGGATTAGTTATTTGAGAAATATTAAAGGTCTTTAATCTAGAAATAAAAACTTGATTTTTATTATAGCCATTAACCATCTGTTCAATTATGTTATTTATGTCTTGATCCATGTTTATTTC
>CAYWUF010000043.1:0-4716 GCA_964461425.1 uncultured archaeon
TCATATATTATTTGTTAGCGACCATAGGGATAGAGAAACACCTGGACCCTTTCCGAACCCAGAAGTTAAGTTTATCTCCGATATTGTTTGCCCTAAGTTCTTTCTTGGAGCGACAGGTTAGTTGCTAACATTTTAGCATTTTCTAATTTTATTAAGATTATTTTTTCTAGTTTTATTATTGTGTGTTATTTGTATTTAATATATTTCTTTTAAAAACATAATGTATCTTTATTATATAATATAATATTTTAAAGAGAAATAAACTATGAACAAAATAAAGAACTTTTTTTCAAAACATTGGGTAATTATCTTAATAGTTGCTTTAATTTTTATTTTAGGGCTTGGAATAAGAGCACATATTCTAAAATACGACTATATGTTTGAATTTGATCCTTACTGGCACCTTAGAGCAACAGGCTATGTTGTTCAGGGAGATTTGCCAGCTAATGACCCGTTAGGTTTCTATCAACAAGGTGGATCAAACTACGGTATTTGGCCAAACTTTTTATGGTTCTTTACTGCTGCAATTTACACAATTACAACTCTTGGCGCAGCCTACGATAAATGGTTATTGATGGAATATGCAAGATGGCTTCCTGCAATCTTTGGAGCATTAATTTCTGTAGCTATGTTTTTCTTAGGAAAGAAAATGTATAACACAAGAACAGGAGTTGCAATGGGAGTAATGGCTGCAACAGTTCCTGCTTTTGTTTATAGGACAATGGGCGGATTCTTTGAAGAGGATGCCTTAGGGTTTTTATGGTTAGTCTTAGGGTTTGTATTTTTGGTTACAGCAATACAGAATAGACATAAACTAAAAAGCTGGTTGATCTATTCTGTTGTAGGTGCATTTTTCTTTTTCTTAATGGCAATAACTTGGGCTATGTTTTTATTAATTCCTTTGGTTTTAGTTTCATACTTTGGAACAATGTTAGTTTATATGTTCTATAAGAAAATAAACAAAAAAGAAATAATTGCATTTTCTAAAGTTTTCTTAACTTGTTTTTTGTTATTTGCAGTAGTTACAACTGCTTATGAAGGAACTGGCTGGATAAACGCAACAACTCAGTATGTTACTGACTATATACCAATAACTCAAGACAATGTCGACAGAGCAAATCGTAATGCCTATGATGATAATGACGTTGTTGGAGCAACAGTTGGTGAAGAAAACACAGGCAAACAGTTCTTCTTAGAAAAGTATAGTTTGTTAGTTGTTATTCCATTTTTAGCGTTAATTATAATTCCATTCTATTTATTGTTTGGAAAATATAAAAATAAAGAAGATGAACATAAGCATGATAACATTGATTATTATGTTCTAATAATATTCTATTGGATATTAGTAACTGGATTTATGGCTTGGACAAAATTAAAGTTTACTTACACTCTTGGACTTCCAATTGCTGCTGGTTTTGGATTTTTATTTTTCTTAACAACAGAATGGTTAGAAAATAAATCTCTTGGGTTAAAAAGAACATTTACAATAATTGCTGCAATTTTCTTAATCGGAGCAATTGCTGCTGGTTCTTTCTTTGTCTTAAGCAAGCAACCACCAGTCTCTCAAGAAAAAGATTGGCAGAATGCGATGTTTTGGGTTTATAACAACACTCCAACTGATGCAAAGATATTAAACTGGTGGGATTACGGCCACTGGATTGCATATTTCTCAGAAAGAAAAGTAAGCACAGATAACACAAACTCAAATGGAGAAGCAACAAGTGATTTTGGAAAGTTTATGATGTCTGAAGATATTAATAGTACAAAAGAAATATTAAAAAAATATGATACAGATTATATTATGGTAGAATCAGATTATGTTCAAAGAATGTCTTCTTTTGCAATCTACGGCTATTGGACAACAAACTTTAATGATCCAAGAGTTACAAGATATTTAGGTGTAGCAATTCCTTGTTCTAGACAAGAGAGGGCAATTTCAGGCATTGTTAATTATGCTTGTGGAAATCAAGTAGTTTCAGAAGAAGAACTAAATAAAATTAAAACAGAATACCATACAACTCCTGACCAAGTTATGGAAAACACACCAGTCTTTATGTACAGAGAAAAAGACAATTCTAAAATTTATATATTAAATGCAGCAGTAAATAAAACTATATTTGCAAGAATTTTGTTTGTTGATAAAACTTTAGAACCAATAGTCACAAAAGCATATTCTTCAGGAAAAGTAAGAGTTTATAAAGTAAATAAAGAATTGTTAGAGGGAAACTAAAATGATTTATTTATTATTTCTTAGTTTTCTAATTTCTTTTATTATTTCTTTTTTTACTTTGACTCAGTTTAAGAAATTCTTTGTAACTAGAGGAATAATTGCCGTTGATCAACAGAAGAAAAATAAACCAGTTCTTCCACAGTCTGCAGGCATTCCTGTTTTTTTTGGTTTCTTTATTGGAATTATGTTTTTTGTTTTGCTTTCTAGTTTTAATTTTAAGATTGATAATACTGTTATTATTTCTTCAGTTCTTGCAATTCTAGTTGCAACCTTAGTTGGTTTTTTTGATGATATTAATGTTAGTAAAGAACCAGTAAAAAACATTTATGGAGACTTAGAGATAAGAGTGGGTCTTCCACAATGGTTAAAACCACTACTTACTGTTCTTGCAGCAGTTCCTTTGATTGCTATAATGGCTGGAGATTATACTATGGCTTTGCCTTTAATTGGAACTGTTAATTTTGGTTTATTCTATCCTTTGTTTATAGTTCCTATTCTTTTTGTAGTTATTACAAATTCTACAAATATGCTTGCTGGGGCAAATGGTTTAGAGAGTGGATTAATGACTATAGTTATGTTTGCTCTTGGTGTTTTTAGCTTAATAAACGGAAGAACAGAAAGTGCAGTTATTTCATTTTTAGCCCTTGGTGCTGTGTTACCATACCTTATGAACAACTGGTGTCCTGCAAAGATGCTTCCAGGTGATTCTTTAACCTACTTGTTTGGTGCAACTTTTGCAACAATTGCAATTGTAGGTAACATCGAAAGCTTTGCGTTATTTATTTTTATTCCTTGGGGAATAGAAATTCTTCTAAAAATTAGAGGGAAATTAAAAGTAAGAAGTCTTGGAAATCTTCAAGAGGATGGAACTTTAAAAGCTCCTTACAAACACATTTATTCTTGGACACACATAATGATGTATCTCCCGACCCTCTGGCAAAAACGTTTTACAGAAAAGCAAGTCACTTGCGGAATTCTTCTTGTTGAAGTAATTGTTTGTGTAATTGGCTTTGTATTATTTTTATAGGTGAAATATATGGATTTAACAAAACTAAAAAAAATTATAGAAAATAACGATTTAGCACTAGCTACTGTTGATTTATCAAATAAACCGAATGTTGTTTATGTGTGTTGTGCAAAAGTAGTTTCTAAAAATCAAATATTGATAACAGACAACTACATGAATAAAACAAAAGAAAATATTTTGATTAATAAAAATATTTCAATAGCAGTAAGCGATATAAAATTAGAACAAAGCTATCAACTAAAAGGAATTGCAAATTATTATTCTTCAGGAAAATGGTTAAAAGCAGTTAAAGATCTTAAAGTTAATAAAGATTATCCTGCAAAAGGTGCTGTTCTTGTTACAGTAAAAGAAATTATTCCTTTGGCATAAATTAAAAGAAATCAAAAAGTCTTTTTTGGCATTTGATTTCAGTGTGTAGTTTTGATTCTTTTAACCAATAATTAATTCCATTTCTTATTCTTTCAGTTATGAAATTTTTAGCTTGATCAAGAGTTTCAAAAACAAATGGTTCTTTAGTTAATGCAACTTTGACCGCCTCTCTAATTACCCAAACACCTTTTGAGCGATATTCTGGGGCGATGTCTCTAAAAACAATAACTGAAGCTTGTCTTTTTTTCTTTGAAAGAAATTTTGCAATTTCAATTCTTGAGGCATAATATCCTCCAGTAACTGAAGCTGCATAAGTTTTTTTTGGTCCGTTTATTTCAAAATCTTGACAGATGTTTTCTCCTTGTATCTCAATCTGTTCAAAGCCCCAGTATCGTGGAACTAAAAGTATAAAAAAAGTATTTTGATAGAAAGAAAAAGAAAAGACTAAGTAGTTATCAATTGTTGGATAGTCTAATAAAGTATTCTCAATCAAGTCTTTAGAGATGATGTCATCAGTTGAAGTTATTGCCCACCTTGTAGGAACTAACACTCTATTTTTTGTTCTTCCAAGAAGCCCAAGTGATAAAACTTGTTCTACTTTATAGACATCTTTAAGTTTATTATGTAATTGTAATATTCCTTCTTTTGCTTTCAAGTCTCCATCATTAACTGTCTTATCAATAATTGGTGGAATCTTAATGTTATCAACAACTCTAATATCGTTAAACTCATAAGAGAAGTTATTAACTCCACTATAGTTTTCTTTAACCATCTTAGGTTTATTATCAATATCTATTTCAATCTCAGAAGTGTTTTCTGCTTGAGAGAGTAACTGTATCTCAAATAAAGATTTATCGCACTTTATAGCATCAGTTTTTTTAAAACTTTTAAAAGAAAAAACTTGTTTGCTTCTTTCTTTTTCAATTTCAGTTGGGTTTTTCTTAATCCACTCTTTAGGATCAGACACACAAGCAAGATTTGATTCGCTAAAAAAACCAGGGCCTACCAATAAATCAGGATAGTTGTTTTCATAAACAAGATTGAATGGTTTAGAAAAAACCTGTTTTTTAGTTGTCATTATTAATATATA
>CAYWUF010000044.1:0-4712 GCA_964461425.1 uncultured archaeon
AATCTTATTTATAATGATTTCTTCTCAATATTATATATTATTTATTTAAATTGGTGAAAATATGAATTTTGGTGGAATCGATCCAAGAAGAATGCAGAGCATGATGAAGCAGATGGGTATTGAAAATACAGAAATCTCTGCAAAAAGAGTAATTATTGAAACAGATTCAAAAAGAATAATTATTGAAAACCCTAACGTTACTCAAGTTTCTATGCAAGGGCAAAAGACCTTTCAAATAATGGGGGACATTAAAGAAGAAAACGAAATCCCAAAGGAAGACATAGAAATGGTTGTAACAGCTACAGGGAAATCAGAAGCTGAAGCAAAAATGGCTTTAGAAAAAGAAAATGGAGATATAGCAAAAGCTATTGAATCTCTTCAATAGTTTTATTTGCTAAGTCCTAAATATAAAAGATTATCTCTTTGATAATATCCTTGAACGTTTAATTCTATTTCTGTTTTATTTAAATCTTCTGGATAGTCTAGTAACACTTCTGTTTTTTCTTCAGAATAGGTGTAAGTCTTTCCTGACAAAGTTAAGTCAGTGGTATCAACTTCAGCAAGTATTTGGTATTCTAAAGTTTTGTTTGTAATTTGATTTATTTCTTCAGTGTCAATTTCTTCATACTCAAAAGTTACATAGATATTTATCTTTAGTTCTTCTAAAACTAAATCTTCAGTTAGTTCAAGTTCATTTAATATCCTGTCTCTAGTTTCAATATAGTTTGAAATTATATTATTATCAAAACTAAGGTTTGTAACATTTTCATCAGAGACATAATTTAAAAATAAACTTTCTTCTTTTAACAATTCAAGTTTCTCACTAACATTTAAGTCTTTAGTATTTAGTTTTAGTTCATTAATCACTTGTGTTTCAAAGGTTGTGTTTTCATATATTTCAGTAATTTGGTTTTTTATATCTTCAACATCATATTCTTCATTTAGATTAATTTCAATTTGTGTGTAAATAGTGTCTTTAAATCCCAAGATTTCAAAGTTTTTAAAATCTACTAGCATTTGAAACTGATTACTATTGTTTACTTGTTCTATTGCTCTAGAGTTTATAAGTTCTGTTCCTCTAAATGTCGCATAAGCAACAACAGAAAGATTATCTCCTTTTTGCGTTTCAATTCCAAGTATTCCTTCCATGTATGTTTTTACAAAAGTATATTCAATTTCTTGATTTTGATCGTTTGTAAATGTTAAATGTTCAGGAATATTTAATAATCCAAATTGATACACTTCTGTTTGTTCAAAAATGTCAAGTGTTTTTACTTGTTCAATTATTTCTTCTTTTTTTTCAAGAATAACATTAAGTGTTAAAATTAAAGTTATGTTTCCGTCTTGATCTGGTCTAAATTCAAGCTGTTTGCTTTTGATTCCAGAAACGCCTAGTAGTTTTTCATTAATAGCGTTTTCTTCAAAATCAAGAGGCTTACCAGCAATCAAGATTTGAGAAAATAATTCATTTACATTTGCATCAAACTGCGCAGTGTAATTTACAAAATCTAAATTTTCGTTTGTTTCTGGCGATGTATAGTCTACCGGTTCAGTATTATCGCTAAATGCCATCATTGCAAATATAGATCCTATAAAAAGAAAAACTAAAAGTAATGAAAATATTGTATTTTTATCAAGTTTCATAAATCGTTCACATTAAATTATAATTTGTTTATTATATATTATATCAAACTAAATATATTTAAATTAAATTGATTTTTATGAGTTTTAAGATTGGTAAAATTATTTTGAAAAACAAAGGAATTCTCGCACCCATGTTAGAATATACTAATTTGCCGTTTAGACATTTGTGCGCAAAAAATAATTGCGCTCTAACCTACACAGAGATGGTGCACACTCAACACATTCTAAACAAATCAAAAGAAATTGAAATTAAGACAAAAGATGAAGACTATCCTGTTTCTCTACAATTGGTCGGAGATTTTACAAACACAAAAGAAACACTTTTAGCTTTTGAGGTTGTAGAAAAAATAAAAGGATTTAACATTATTGATTTTAACTTAGGTTGTCCTTCTCTTAAAATCATTTCAGGAAAATCAGGCGTTGTTCTTTTAGACCATATTTCAGAAGTTTCAAAAACTTTAAAAGAAGTTAAAGATATTTCAAAAAAACCAATAACTGCAAAAATAAGATTAGGCTATAAAAAAAATGACGCAGTAAACTTAGTAAAAAAATTAGATGCTTCAGGAATTGATGCAATTGCAATTCATGCAAGGCTTGGAATCACTGGTTATTCAACACCAGCAGATTACAAAGAAGTTGTTGCTCTAACAAAACTAACCGAGTTGCCTATAATTTATAATGGAGACATAACTCTAGATAATTTTTCAAAATTTAACGAAATTGACGAGTTTAGTGGGCTTATGGTTGGAAGAAGTGCTTTAAACAACCCAGCAATATTTTCTGCACTTGCAAACAAAAAGCAAAAAACTATAAAAGAAAACATTTCTTTATTTTTAAAATTTTCAAAAAAATATAATGGCACAATCATTTCTCAAAAACTAGTTTTGTTACAAATGCTAAGTGGATTTAAAGGCGCAAGACAACTTCGTGCGAAATTAACTCAACTAAAAACACAAGATGAAATAAATGATTTCTTAAAAGAACAAATAGATTAGAACAAGAATAATTAAAATAAATATTAAAACAATTCTCCAATATTTAAATATTAATAAAAACCCATTTTTAATTAAAGTAAATAAATATTCTAAAAGTTTAGTTGGTTTTTTAATTTCATTAATCATTTCTATAAATAAGTCTTTATTATTTTTTGTTTTTTTGTTAATGATATTAAAGTTATTAACTTTCCCTAAAACTCCGTCTAGAGACAACTCGTGTTTTTCTATTTCAAATTTCCAGATCGGTATGTATATTTCTTCAAAACCACTAAGTGAAACGTTTTTGACATCTACTTCAAATTTACAAGATAACATTTTTGTTATTGCTTCAATTGCTTCTTCTTTAGTTATAAGTAATTTTTTTACTCTAATTTCTACTTTTTCTAAAGCAACAGCTAGGCTATCTACCAATTGTGGTGATTCATGTTCTAATAATTTAAGATATTCATCTTGTATTTTATTAGTCAAAGCATTAAGTGCAATTTGCGAACTAAAATGTTTATAGTTGCCGTCTTTTTTAGAATCAACATCATAGAAACAGACCCAAAAGGGGACTATATTAAGGTGGACGTTATCTTTAGTAACACTCACCTTATGTCCTTTCCTGTTAAATTCTTTTTGAATTATTAAAATAGCCTCATCAAGAGTTATCTTAACAGGAAAAGCGTTTTTGTTTAATTTCATCTATCTTACTTTTTTAACAATCTTTACTTTTGATGGTGTTAAAAGGATTTTTGAAGTAGAAATCATTGCAAGATCTCCGCCAGTGTCTTTAACATACATCTTTATTTGTCCTAAAAATTGTTTTGCTCTTTGTGCGTTTCTTTTAGATAAATTTTCTATATCTAATAAAACTAAATTTCTTTCTTTTAATTCTCTGATTGTTTCTTCAACTTCTGCGTTTGTTTGTAAGTTAATTGGTTTAACCCAGAAATCAACTTCTTCAGGTTCTTCCTCAACTTCCATGTTGTTTAAATAATCGTCTACGTCTAAGTCTTCTTTTTTTGCGAAAACTCCTTCAAAAAATGCCATGTTTCTCCACCTCTAATTTTTCCCCTTTTTGTTTTAATAATTATATCAATAATAAATATATTGAACCAAAATATATAAAAACGAATTGTTCTAAAAAATCTTGTAATTTCCGTATTTTTCCCCATAAATACTGGTTTTTTAAATCCATTTCTATTTATATGTTTTTTTAGTGTTAATATTTATGGAGAGAAATTAATATGAAATTTACACACATTATTATTCATTATTCTGAAATTGCAATTAAGAAAGACAACAGAAGCACCTTTGAAAACATTTTAGTTAAAAACATAAAAGAAGCGTTAGACACGCGCATCTTAAGCATCTACAAAAGATTTGGAAGAGTAATTTGTGTTCTAAAAGAAGATAGCGATATAGCTATTTTAAAACAAATTCTAGAAAAGACTCCAGGAGTTCACAGTTTCTCTTTTGGTTTAACTTGTGTTCAAGATCTAGAAGTTATAAAAGAAAAATCCAGAAATTTTCTCTCAAGTATTTCTTTTGAGAATTTTAGGGTTTCAACTAAAAGATCATTTAAAGGTTTTAAACACACCTCTCAAGAAGTTGACAGATTAGTTGGTGAAGAAATTTATGAAAATTTAAAAAAACAAGTTAAACTTAAATCTCCTGAAATTAATTTAAGTATTGAGATTACAGAAAAGGAAGTTTTCATTTATACCAATAGAGAAACTTACAAAGGAATTGGCGGTCTTCCAGTCGGATCAACAGGGAAAGTAATGTGTTCTCTTTCTGGCGGAATTGACAGTCCAGTTTCTGGGTATATGCTTAACAAGAGAGGGTGCAGAGTAGTTTACGCACACATTCAAAGTAACAATCTAGTTACAAAAGAAGTTGAAGAAAAGATATTTAAGCTATGTTCAACTCTTAAAAACTTTCAAGGAAGAACAAAATTAATAGTTATTCCTTTTTCTGAGATTCAAAAACAATTGTTAATGGTTGTTCCTGCAGATTACAGGATGATAATCTATAGAAGATTTATGTTTAGAATAATTAATAAGCTTGCAGAGAGAGAAGGCGCTCTTG
>CAYWUF010000045.1:0-4691 GCA_964461425.1 uncultured archaeon
ATTCAGGAACTGGTGCTAATGGTGCCAGAGGTAGTGATGAAGGAAATTGTGGTGGGTCTCCAGCCTCTGGGGGTTCTGCAGGAAATGGTGCAGATTTGAATTATTCTTTTAAGAAAATTTTTAATAATAATTCTGCAAAACTAAATTTAAGTTTAAATAGTGGTAATGGCGGAACAGGTGGCCGAGCAGGATATGATCGTTGTCAGACAGATGGTAAAAGAGCGGGAGGCAATGGCGGTTTTGCAGGAAACATAAATATTCTTGAAAAAACAAATATTGAAAATAAAGGAAAATTAGATGTCTTTGTTCTTGCAGGATTTGGAGGGCAAGGCGGGCAAGGTTCAAGATATAGAACTACTTATAGAGGAAAAACAGGAAAAAGTGGCAGTGGAGGTTCGATCTCTGATTATAATTTCTCTAATGTTATTAATACTGTTGGTTCTGAATTTAAATTAAATTTAAAAAGCGGAAAGATTAATATTAATCCTAAAAAAAATGCAGATAATCAAAACAGAGGAACAGCAACTTCAGGATCTGTTGGTTCTATAAATATTGATTACTTAAATAATAAATCTGTAAATTTTGAAATAATTACAGAATTGAATGAAAAAAATATAAATAACCTTAATTCAGCTAGTTGTGAATGTTCTAGCCCAGGAAGTGGATGTAGTACTTCTGGAACAGATCCAACAATTGGAAATATAAAAATAAACTATTTAGCTTCTGGCAGTTTTTTACCTAAAACTTTAGAAATTAGAAAAAATGCAGTTTTAAATTCTAGACCAGAAATTGAAATAAGTTCTTGTTATTTAATGTCTATTGGTAATTCTCAATTAAATTATATTTCAGACACATTAACACTTAAAGGAACAAATTTAGAAACAATAGTTAATGATTTTAATGATAGTTCTAAAATAGATCAATATATTTTGATTCCAGAATATTGTCCTGTTTGTGATAGTTTAGAACTAGATAATCCTTTAAGAATTGATAAAGAATTTTCAATTTTTTCAACAAGTCATTCTGACATCATTGATTTAAACATATTTTATTTAGATCAAAATGGAAATATGTTTAGTCCACCAGGATATATAAGTGATCAAAATTATGTAGTTTATTCTTTAAAATCAGGCACTGAAATAGAATCACAAGGTAGTCTTTTATTTGGAGAAGATATAAGAGAATATAAATTGTCTAAAGAAAAATTACATTATAATCCTTTAGGATTAGATTTAGATCAACTGGAAGATTCTGGATTAAATTTAAATGACATAAAGTTATTCTGTCCAGGACAAAGATATCAAATAGTTTACAAACTACAAAATGGGTTAACTGTTACAATGCCGTTTACCCCATTATTTAATATAAGATGATTATGGATAAAAAAATAGAACCAATCTATAAAGTTATGGAAGGCAAAGCCTCAAAGTTAACAAGAGATGACGTAAGAGATTTAATTATAGCTCAAGGTTATAATAAAGACATAGCTAAAACTGTTTTAAAGGAATTAGATAAGAACAAAGTTGTTTTTAAAGGAGATAAATTAATAGAAGATAAACAAAAACTACTTGCAGAAATTTCAAAATCAGTTAAGCCTAAGAAACAAAATTTTTTTGAAAGATTATTTGGTAAAAAAAAGGATGAAAGTAAACAAGAAGAATCTAAATCAAAAAAAGAAGAAATTAAAGAAAATAAATCTATAAAAAAAGAAGAAGTTATAAGAAAAGAAGAATCAAAATTAAAAAAAGAAAAGAAAAAAACAAATCAAAACAAATTTGTAAATTTATTTAAAAGAATTTATTTCTTTTTTGAAGATAGTTATTATTCTGTTGTTGACGGAATTAGTAAGGTTGTTCCAATTAATACACTTACTGATCAAATAGATAAAGTATTTCCTAGTTTCATCTTATTTTTATTATTAGTTATTAGTTTAATTTATTTTTTATTATTTTCTGGAATAGCAATTGGTGGCGCAGTAGTTTCTATAGATGTAACTGTAACAGATACAGCTAACAACATGCTGTCTGGTTCGCAAGTTATTCTTTCAATAAATGATAAGAATTTTACACAAACAACAGATGCTTTTGGAAATACTATTTTTGAAGAAGCAAAGTTTACAAAAAATGACGACTTGAAATTATTTGTTTCAAAAAGTGCATATAATTCTAAAGTAAAAACATTAGAGTATAATAAAAGAAACATAGTTGAAACAATTATTTTAGATATTGATACATCCATGCAACTATTTATTGATTCAGAAAAAACAAGAGAATTATATTTTAAAGAAAATGCAACTTTATTAGCCACAAAATTATTACAAGTTAGATTAAGTTGTTCAAATTCAGGAAAGACTCCTGAACCTTCTGCAGTTAATGTTACAACTGGAAGATTAACAGTTACTCAGCCAGCAGGTTGTGGTGATTTAAGAATAGATGTTATTTCTGATAGCTACAATTCTATACAGAATAAAATAGTTCCTGAAGATAACATAATATTATTATCTTTAAAAACAATTAGTAATGTTGGAAAAATAGAAGTCTTTGTAAAAAATCTTCAGGGCGGTGCAGTAACTAGTTCAATTGTTTCTGTCTATAGAGCAGATGACCCAACAACAGTTATTAACGAATCAAATTTAGTTTTTACAACTGGAACAACAGACAACTATGGAAGATATATTTTTGAAAATATAGCGCCAGGTAGTTATACATTGTCATCAAGTAAAGACGGGTTTATTGATTCTTCAAGAGTAAATGTACAAGTGAGTACAAATAACACAAGTTTAGTTAATTTGTTAATGTTGTCTCCTGCAGACTTACATAATCTAGATTGTCAAAATCCAATATTTGCTCAATTTTGTTTAAATGGTTGTCTTGATTGTAATAATGCTTTATTAACAAACTTTTATACTAGAGATTTAAACGGAAATTTATTAAAAACAGGGAACTGTTGTCAAATTGGAAGATTAGGATATGTTAATGTTAGTTTAATAGACTCTGAAGGAATAACAACAAGAGAGATAAAAGGAGACATAACTGTTTATAAGAAAGACACTGACAATAATTTTCTTCAATCAATAGCTACAAGAAGGGATGTAAACAACGCAACATTTTATTTATTGAGCGGTAGCAATTACAAGATCGTTGTAACAAACACAGAAGATTATGGGTATTTCCCATCAGACCCTGTTGATGTTAATACACTTGATAGAAATATAACTATTCCTTTAGAATATTCTTCGGTTTTAAACACAGGAATAATTGGAGTTAATGTAAAAAGAGGAAATTATAATTATGCAGGCTCTTTAGTCTATTTGTATAATTCTGAGGACACAGAAATCCCAATAAATTCTCCAAAAACAACAAACTCAAATGGGGATATTAATTTTACTATGATTAGAGCAAATAGAGAATATTTTGCTTATGCTGTTGCTAGTGGTTATCAAGGTCAATCTAATACTAGAGAATTAGATGCTAATAGTTTTGTACAATTAAATGTAAATTTAGAAACTCAAGCAAAAATCTTAAATTTGCAAGTTAATGCTTCTGATTATAATATTGAATTTTATAGTTTAACTAATCAAAGAATTACTGATTACACAGTAAACACAATATCAGATACTAATAAGCAATATATTTTTAGAAGTGCACAAAATGATGTTTATGCAATAATTAGTGCAGAAAATAAAGCGACTTATCAGACAGACATAATCTCACTAATTCCTGGACAGAATGTGTACTATAAAGTTACTCTTGGTTCTCCTCAAGCAAATGCCTTTGCAAATTTAGATTTTTTAGGAGTTTATGATAATAGTGGGAATAAAATAAATGCTATTAATCTTGCAGAAGATAGAGACAAAACTTTTAAGCTGAAATTCACATTAATAACAACTACTAAAAGCAACAGAGATCTTTCATATGCTTTAATAAGAATTGGAAAACACACTACTTTAAGTTCTGATTTCTTAAAATTAAGTTCTGTATTTGCGCCAGGGACAACTTTTACAAGAGGGTGTAATTATCAAGGGCAAATGACAGATTGGAATATTGATTATTTTAATTCATATTATAATAGAGATCATAACCAGTCTAATTGTTCTAACGACAACGGATTTAAATGGGCTAAAATTAATTTCACAAACGCCCCTGCAGAGCAAATTGAATTTTCTGTTGATTTTAAATTTCAAAATGATTTAACTCCATTAGACAATTATGTAGTTTATTATAAAGCATTAACTAGATCAAACACAGAAAGTTATGCGTTCTTTCCTTCCCCAAACAACTCTTGGCAAGATTGTCCAATAAGACCCCAAGGTTATTTCTACACTCCTGCTCAGTCTTATGCATTATCTTTTGATGGTAGTAATAACCTTATAACTAACTTTTATGATTGGAATGGAACTGCTGAAAATTTAATTGAAAAGAGCGGAACAAGATATGTTTTTAATATAGGAAATAGTTATTTATACAATCAGAAATTATTATACTTGGTATCTAATAATAACATCAACAATAAACCAATAAGAGGATACTCTACAGGCACAGATAATCATTTGAAATATAATTCTTATTTATTTAAATCAATTTCAGGAAATAACACAGATTTTAATCAAATTGGATTGAATGTTTCCGAGTATACGATTACTGGAAGAAATGCAAGCTTTGGAACAGAGTTTGATCACAATTCTGTTTTTA